>JAIORV010000060.1 GCA_021107945.1 Vulcanimicrobiota bacterium
TGGTGGGATCTGAATAGTAATAAATATTTTTGACAGGAAACATGTGCACCCATATAATTTTGCTGTATATCCGGAAGAGATTGCCCGTCCCGGAAATAATGAAAATTGTTAAAAAAAACATGTTCAGTAACAATTTGATTACCCATATCAGCATTGGATGATATATAGTATTGCTACCGTTTTTTCGGTATTATTACAAACAATTAATTTAAACGCTTTATAACTTTTACAGAGGAATATGGAAAAAGACAAAGAATATTATCTATTACGATATTACGATTGGCACAGTTTTTATATTTTATCGCCATAAATAAATAGTTTTATAAGTAGTTTTGGAATAAAAATTCTATCAAGAAAGACTTGAAAGGTGGTAGTTAAATGCCCGAGGGTGTCCAGGGTCTAATGCGGGAAGCTGAAGCTGCAAATGCCCGAAAAGAATGGGATCAGGCCATCGAGCTTTACCGGCAAGTTTTGGAAGCTGACCCGACAAATGAAGAGTCCTGTTCAAAGCTGGCCGAGTTATATGCCATTCGCGGTTTGATTTCGAATGTAATTGAGCAATATTTCACCTTGATGGATATTCTTGAAGACAAAGCGGAACATGAATTGGCCGTCGAGGTGGCCCGATGGATAATGAAACTTCAACCCGACAATGACAAAGCCAGGATGAAGACTATACTTATCTATAAGAAAAAAGGCGATCTGGATGAGGTTGTAAAGCAATCACTTCAACTTGCCAGGTTATATATAGAATTAGGGCAGGGGGATCAATCAATCCTGCTTTTGAAAAACGCCCAGGAAATCGCTCCCGATAACCTGGATATCGGTCTTGAATTGGCAGAAATGTATATCAGCCATGGTCATATTCCGGAGGGTACAACGCAATATAAGAAAATCGCAAATGCTTATTTGAATGCGGGTAATTATGAAAAGGCAGCGGAAGCTTTTCGACGGATGAAAGTTGTGCAACCGGACGATCCTCAGTTAATGTTTACACTGGGAAATCTTTTTATGAATCTTGGGAAACTTAATGAGGCCGAATCTGAATTCAGAGCGATATTAAGACTTAACTTGAATCATACGGAAGCCCTTATGGCACTGGGAAATGTATGTCAGAAGAAAGGTCAATTCAGGGATGCGATTCTTGCCTTTAATAAAATATTATCTGTTGACCAGCAGAACGAAATTGCAAAGGAAAAGTTGGGCGAGCTTTACCAGGCGCAGGGTGCGACCAGCGAGGCCGTGAAGTTCTACCTTCAGGCAGCAAACGCATATCAGTACGAAGAAGCTGTTGACAGGGCTATCAAACTCTACCAGAGAGTGCTCACAATAGATCCCACAAATCCCACGGCTTGCAGGGAATTGACGAACCTTGGCGCCCCTCTTGTAAATGAGGAACAGGAGGCTGAGGCTGTTGAAGAATATAGACCGGTCATATCCCCTCTCGAGCTTGATGAAGAAGAGTTAGATATAGCGGGGCCTTCTCTCGAGGAAATGGCAGGAGCGATCTTACCGCCTTCAACCACCGGAATACCGAAAGCTGCAAAGAAAGCTCAGGTATCGGAAGATGAGGAAGATTTTTTACCCGAAGGAGCTATTGACCAGGAAGAAGCTCCTGTTGGAGCAATCCCTTCCCAATTTGCTAATGCGGATTCGGAGGAAGAAGCCGAGTCGTTTATGAGAAATGTCGGGGACGATCTTGTTTTTTCCGGAAGAAATGTCGAATCCGATATAAAATACAGGGAACGGGAAGTTGAAGAACAAGAAGAGGTTGAAGAAGAAGAGTTTGTTGAAGAAGTCCCAACAAGAAAAGCTCGCAGACCGAAAAGAAAGGGATTAAGGAAGAAGGAGAAATATGACCAGAAAACTTCCAGAAAAGGATTTGTAAAAAAAGGACTTTTCCTCAAAGAAGAAGACCAGGATTCATTAAAGCCAGGACTCCTGCGTTCTAAAGGGTCGTCGGGATTAGGAGCAAAGAAGGGCCTTTTCGCTCGAAGATCGCCAACAAAAGGATTGCTCAAAAGACACGCAAGAGGCGAAGAAGAAGTTACGCCCGAGATGGAAGAAATAAGAGAAGAAGGAATTCCCGAGGAGTATGCCGAGGAGTATGCCGAGGAATATGCCGAGGAGCCTGCCGAGGAGTATGCCGAGGAATATGCCGAGGAGCCTGTTGAGGAATATGCGGAGGAGTCTGTCGAGGAATATGCCGAGGAACCTGTCGAGGAGTATGCTCAAGAATATGCCGATGAAATACAGGAAGAGGAAGTCCCTCAATATGAGGAGTCTGTCGCAGAGCCTCAACTAATGGAAGAACTGGAGCCGACACCTGTAATTGAAGAGCTTCAACCTGCCGAGGAATACACTCAAGAGGAATACGATCAGTTTGAAGAGATGCCCATTGAAGAAGAGGTTGGAATTCCTTCCGGGTTAGAGTACCCTGAGGAAGAAGAAGAACCTTCGGGTTTTGACGACGTCTTCGGAGATGTTAATGCCTTTGATTCGCAACTTCCCCAGGTTGAAGATGACCAGATACCTGAAGAAGTGCCGACTTTTGAAGAGGAAGAAGTTGAAGAAATAGAGGAGCATTTTGCCCCTGCATATGAAGAATTCCAACAAAAATCTCTTGTAGGAATAAGGAAAAGGCCGTTGGTTGAGGTAATTATAGTCAGCGAAGCTCCACCGCCTCCTGTAATGGAGCCATTGGAGGAAGAAGCACAGGTTATTCCGCGAATGCCGGAAGAACCGGAAATTCCTCAGATTCCCATGGATAAAGAGGAAGTATCTACGGAAGAATTTGCCGAAATGCCGTTATTGGAATTGCCTGAAGAGATTGTTGCCGAGTATCCTCCCGATGAGGAGATTCCTGAAATGCCATTCTCCCAGGAGGAAGAAGAATATTCAGTTGAGCAATTCCCTGACGAGTTTAGCGAAGATATGGAAATACCGGACCTTGATTTGAGTGAAACGGAAATTGGCGAGCCTGTCGAAGAGGTAGTACCGGCTCTTCAGGATGAAATCCCGGAGATGGTTGAGCTCCCTGAATCTTTGAAGCCATTTGAGGAGACTACTCCTGAACTGGTTGAAGAGCCTGTAGTTATGGCGCCTGCAAGTTTTGAAGATATGTCCCTGCCGGATCTTGGAGAAGGCGGATTTGAACTTCCCGAGTTCTCTGATCTTGGTTTTGAAGCTCCTCCTGATATGGGTGGAGATGATTTTACAAGTTCATTACTAAAATTGGCAGAGGAAATTGAACAGATAATTCCTGATGATGAGAGAATTCGAGAAGCCGAGGAAAAGAAAAAGCAGGAAGAAGAAGAAAGAAAAGTATGGGAAAAAAAGAAAGAAGAAGCTGAGCTTTCAATCCGACAAGAGTCTGAAGAAGAATTTCAACTACCGCCAAAGGTAGAAGCGACAAAGGATATTGAATTTCTTGAAATTCCCGAGCAAGTCGAGGAAATATCCCTTGAAGCTCTTCCTTCCCTGCCGGGGGATGTTGATATGGGAGAAGTCAAAATAGCTGAATCTGTAGTTATAACTCCCGAGACAGTCTTTTTGCCCCCTCTTGAGTTGGTTCTTGAAACGGAAACCCCTGCGCAGATCGTTGAGGATATTGAAGCTCCTCCGGAAATCGAAATTGAAGAAGAAGAAGTAATGGGAGAAATTATCGAGGAACCTCCTGCGCCGGAACCGGAAGTTGATATTGAAGAAAGAGTGCGTGAGTCGGTTTCTGCCGGGGATCTGGGAATTGCATTTCCACTTTTTGTAGAAGCGATGGAAAAGAGACCTGATAACCTGGAGCTTCGCAAGGAATATGCGGATTTATGTTACAATTACGGAAGGATGGATCAGGCGCTTGAAAATTATGGGTTCCTGCTTGAGAAAGAAACGAGAGACTTTGAAATCAGGAGAAAAATGATAAAAGGACAGCTTCTCTACAATTATACTGAAGATGCTGTTGTATCATTGCTCGAGTATGGAAATGAACTCACCGGCGAAGATAAAATTGATGAAGCTCAAAGGATTTATCAATATGTTCTTGCTCTGGAAGAAAAAAATTCACATGCCCGGGAATCACTTTCCGAGATATATCTTAATCTGGATATGAAAGAACTTGCCCTCTATCATTTGAAGATACTTTCAAACTACCTGGAAGAAGCAAAAAGCATTGAGCAGGCAATAAAAGTACTCAGGAAGATTTTCAGTCTGACCTCAGATATTAACATTCAGGAACGATTGGCAAGAGTCTATATTGAGAATGACTATAATGATGAAGCAATAAAGGCAATTACGGAACTGGCAAAGAGATATATGGATCAAAAGCAATATATGAAGGCGGCTACAAATTATGAGAAGATAAAAGAAATGGATCCTCAACACCTTGATGCTCATAAACATTTGATCGATCTTTATGAGCAGTTGGGAGACAAGAACCGGAGTTATCAGGAAAAAGTAACCGTAGCCGATCTTGTTATTGCACAAGGTGATATGAAAGAAGCCTGCCAGCGTCTTGAAGAATGTCTTTCAATTAAGTTCGATGATCAGGAAGTCCGGAGGAAAATTGTAGATATTTATCTTCAGCAGTTCAGCCTTGAAAAGGCGCTTGAAGAATCCAGGATATTATCAGAGTTCTATCACAAGCAACGTCATTATGATAAAGCGATTCAGCTCTACCTGAAATTGGTAAATGCTGATGCAAAGAATCTAACTTTAAGGGATAAATTATCCGAGTTTTATGTGATGTCGGATCAACTGGACAAGGGATTGGAGCAATTGATTCTCGTTGCCAGGGAGTTTGCAGAACTTGGAGAATGGGATCAGGCCGTAAAAGCATACAAGAAGGCTCTCACCATAGACAACAAGAATCACGATCTACACTTCAAAATAGGTGAGATATTCCTGAATCAAAAGAAAAATGTGGCCGAGGCGCGGTACGAATTTGCCCAGGTGTTTGAGCTTGATCCAACACACCAAAAGGCAATGGAGTATCTTGTAAAGCTATATCTCCAGGAAGAGAAGCCGTCAAAGGCAACCTTGGTATTGAACCAGTTGATTGAACTTGATTCATCATATGCTGAGATGAAGAATGAAATCATTGATCAGTACCTGGCGGATATCAAGAAAGACCCATCCGATTACAAATTACGTTTCTATCTGGGAATAGTCTATAAAGAACTTCGAATGTGGAAACAGGCGATTGAGCAGTTCCAACAGACCAGGAAAAGCAATGATTATGTACTGGAGTCCCATAGTATGCTGGGAATCTGTTTCGCTCAACAGCCGCCCATGAGAAACCTTGCAATTAAAACTCTGGAGAAAGGTCTCCAACTTCCCGGGTTTAAACCAAAAGACTATATCGAACTACACTATCAACTGGCACTGTTGTATGAAAAAACCAGGAAATACAAGAAAGCTCTTGATGAATTACAGGCGGTTGTTTCATTAGATTCAAATTACAGGGATGCCGCTGAAATTCTCAGCAAGGTGAAGAAGAAAGCAAAATAGAGTATTAAAACTATTGCATAAAAGAAATTTGGAGGACAAATTTCAATGTCAAACGGATTTGAAGATTATATAGTTCAGGCAAGACAGCAAGCCGAGGCGGGACAACTTGACGAGGCAATAATGTCTTATCGCGGGGCGCTTGAAGAAGATCCCACCAATGAGGATATCCGCAGGGAGATTATCAATCTCACCCTGAGGAAAGGCGATTTCGAATCGACAATTGTAGAGTATTTTGATTGGGCGGAAGCCTGTCAGGTACAGGGCGCAATTGACGATGCCATTCGTATTTACCAGGAGATCCTTGGGTTGGATACACTTCTGAAGAAGAAGATATTCATGATGGATCAAAAGGTGGCCCACGAAACAATCGCACAGATCAAGGAAACCATTCAGGCCGCCAGTGGAGCGATTTTCTTTAATCTGGGTTACCTTTACCTGGAAAAAGGCGCTTTGGATGAAGCAATTTCCTGCCTTCAAAAGAGTCTGGAATTCAATCCTTCAGATGCAAAAACTCATACCCTTCTCGGGCAGGTTTTTATGCAAAAAGGACTTGACAGTGAGGCGACAGGGGAATTCCAGGAAGTGGTAAGACTTGCTCCCGAGGAAGCGGCATATGCTTATGAAATGCTGGGAGAAATATTTGTCCGCAAGGGAAAACCTCCACAAAATACTATTGTCTGGTTCAGGAACGCGGGAGACCTTTATTTGCGCCATGAGCAGGTTGAGGAAGCGATACGGGCATATGAGAGAATACTGAGTCTTGAGCCAAGGAATAAAGATGTGCTGACTCGTCTTGGAGAGATCTATGCAAAACAGGACGAGAAGGACAAGGCGCTGGAGATATACAGGGAATTGGCCGAAATTTACTCCAACGAGGGACTCCTTGATAAGGTTGTTGTAATATATGAAAAATTGGTTGAATGGGATCCGGAAAATGAAGAGGCCAGAGAGAAAATAATTGATATATACAATAAAATCCTGACAATAGATCCCTCAAACCTGACGGCGCGGCATAAACTTATTGGCAATCTTCTCAGGAAGGGATCCGCGGAAGAAGCTATACCTCAATTCCTGGCGCTTTCAAAGACATACCTAGAGAAAGGGATGAAGAAAGAAGCGTTTGCTGTATGCCGCAAGTTGCTGGAATTAAACCCCCGTGAAGCTAATGCGCATGAGTTAATCGCAGATATTATTTTTGGGCAGGGCAAAAAAGAAGAAGCCCTGAAGGAGTATCTGTATGCTTTGAAGCTTTATCAGGACGGGGGCGATGAAGATGCCTCCACAAAACTCAACGAAAGGCTCCTGGAAATGTACCCGGGAACAAAGCAGGTTGCATTTCATATGGCGCTTACATATAAAAAACGGCAGGATTACGATCTCGCCCTTGAAGAGTTCAAGAAAATTATGGCCGATGAGCCTGCAAATGTGACTATACTACAACATATAATGGATATTTACGAGGCCAAGGAAGAACTTGACAAGGTTATAGAATATGCATACAAGATTGTAAATCTCGACAATACACGCACAGATATGCAGGATAAGATTATATCAATATACCAAAAGCAGGGCAATACACAAAAAATTATTACAATTTATGAGTATATGCTCAAGGTAGATCCATCAAGGTCTGATATAAGGAACAAAATACTTGAAATATACGAGCAAGAAGGCAGGCAGGATAAAATTATTGAGATGTATCAGAATATCCTGGAGCAAGAACCGGATCGGATTAATATCAGGCAAAAACTGATACAATATTATGCAACCGAGGGACTTATTGAAAAAATGCTCGGAGAATCATCAATCCTGGCGGATGTATTCCTCAAAAATGATGATCTGGCTAAAGCCGAGAGCCTGTATAAGAATGTTCTTGCTTTCATACCGGGCGATATAGGTATTCGTAGTAAACTCTATAACATATACGAGCAAAAGGGAGAAGTTGAAAAAGTTCAGGATGAACTGATGGTACTTGCAAGTATTAGTTACAGCGCCAATGATATCGAGGGATCAGTGAAGAACTGTCAGAAACTGTTGGAATATGTGCCGAATGATATTAATATTAAAAATCGTATTGCATGTATGTCCGCAGACTCGGGCAACACTGTTGAAGCTGTTAATCAGTATAGAGATGTGGCAGAGATATACCTGGATAAAAAAATGACGGAACCCGCAAAAGAGATGATCGGGAATATCCTTGAAATTGATTCCGAGAATATCGAGTACCGTGAAAAACTGATAAAAATTCTAAAAGAGCAGTTGAAAGTTGAAGAAGCCATACAGCACTATAAAATTCTTATCTCACATTTTCTCCGATTCGACCAGAACAATGATGCAATAACCGGGGCAAGAGATGCTATAGCCCTATTGCCGATGGATCTTGACCTCAGGAAAGAAATTGCCGAGTTGTTCTTATCGGGGAGAGATTTGGATAATGCACGTGTTTTTGCCGATGAGTTGATTGACATTTTCCTTTCACGTAGCGAATATGAGGAAGTTAACAAAGTGTATTCTCGTCTCTCCCTGGTCTATCAAGAAAAGGGTGATATGGAAGTCTATTATGAGATGAGAGAGAATATTGCCAGGATTCTCGAAAGACAGACCAAGTATGATGAGGCCATTAAAGAGTATCTCGGAATCCTTGAAGGGAATATGATGGAGTCCAGGAAAGGTGAAGCTGAAAAACTATTCCCGGTCTTAATCGGACTGTATTTTAAGGGGGAAAGACCAGAGCAGGCGGTCGAGAATTTTCAGGCTCTCTCCGACAAGCTTTACAAATTCGGTAAACTGAATGAATCGCTGCTTTCCCTTGAACATATAGAAGAAATACAACAACGTATTGAAGATTATGACAAAGCGCTTGAAACTCTCAAATTGATTATCAAATATCATGAAGAGAAAAATGATATTGAAAGCATTATTAAAGCTTATAAAAGGTGTATTGATATCCATTTGAGACTCAAGGATACTGCTATGGCCATTAATGAGATGTTTAGCATCATACAGCGGTATCTTGAAATGGGGAATCTTGACTCTGCAATAGAGCAATTCAATGAAATTGAAAGTTTTGAGTCCGACCGTCCCGATATAATTGCCAGGATGGCGGAAACATTATTTGAATATGAGAAGTTCGAAAAGGCAAAAGAATTATATGAGAAAGTGCTTGAACTCGATGCCGAGAACTTTGATGCTATGGCAAGAATTGCAATCGTACTTGCAAAAGCCGGAAATCTACAGGATGCCGTTGTTTATACCAAGAAGATATTCTCAAAGGGACTGGTTGCAGAGGTTATCGATGAATATATGAAAAGCTCGGAAGTTGATCCTGATGATGCACAGATTCATATAAATATGGGATTGTTCTATCAGGAAATGGGTTTTGTTGAAGAAGCTATTCATGAATTTCAATTGGCGGCAAGGGATAAAGATCGACTATTGGAAGCTTATGACCTTCTTGCAAAGTGTTTTAAACAGGAAGGCTTTATTGATCTTGCCATAAGGCAATTGGAAAGGGCTCTTGAAAAACCCGGATATCCGGAGGAGGATTATCTTGCAATAAGATACAATCTCGGAGAGACATTGCTTGAGAATAATCAGTTGCAGGAAGCCCTCTCAGCGTTTTATGAATGTTATATGGTTGATATTAATTACAAGGATATATCAGAGAAAATCGCAATGATCAACGAAAAGCTCTCCGCAGCAGAAGAGGCTGGAGTTGAATAACCTGTATCTTTATATATGCTTTTCGAAACGGGAGAATTATTAAATGAAAAAAAGGTTAATGCTATTGATAATAATGGTGATTTCACTTTGTGGAATTGCCAATGCACAGATAATGCCGGGATTAAGTCAATACCATCAATTATTTGGCTATGCTCTTGCAGGACTTACTGTTCTTCTTGTAGGTCTCTTGATATGGGAAATACAATTTCAAATTTCCCGGAGAAGGGGATCCGACGAAGATACAATGGTGAATATTATAGGGGTAAGTGAAGAAGGAGACGGCAAGGATGATGAAGATCCCATCAAGGCCCTTTTAAAAGCACAGGCGAAAAGCTCTCTCTCTCAGGAGGATGAAGAAGGAGTTTTACCCCCGTTTTTACAGGATGATGAAAAAACCTCACAATCTCATCCCGGCACACCACCGGGGGCTGTTCCTGTTGCCCAGGCAGGAGATGGGGGCGATCCTTTTAAGATGCTTTTAATGAAATCAGCGCATAAGGAAGAAGAAAAGATCGAGGAGAAGCCTTCTGTTCAGTCAACTCCAATTCCAACCCCCATTCCGGAGCAAAAGCCGGCCCAACCTCATTTTCAGCGAGCGGAGGATGATCCTTTCAAGGAGTTGTTGAAATCCCAGGAGAAAAAAATCGTCCCTCCAAAACCGGCAGGCAAAAAACCCGGAGTTAAAGAGGTCACACCCTCTGCCGGCCCGCCCAGGAAGAAGTTGGCATTTACTTCACCTGAGCCTGGAAGTTCAAAGAAGAAGAAGATAGCATTTAGCATTCCTTCACAGAAGTCTGCAGGGGGAGGTCTGTTTTCCAGGATTAGCGGCAGTGATGAGCAACAAACTGATGAACCTCAAAAGGGAGTAATAAAACCTCCCGGTCCTTCAAAATCCCCTGTTTCTCCTGAAACTCTTGAAAGGGCGATAAATATTGATTCAGGTCAAAAAGATCGAAATGTAAAAATTCCAGATAGTAATAAGGTCATTTTAAAGAAGCCTGGAGTGAAATCTGTTCAAAGACATGAGCCGCCCCGCCTGAAGATAAGAAAGCGACTTGAGTTTGACATCGGGGGCAAGGCGACAGCTAAGGCAAAAGACGACCAGGCTCCTGATACTCAAAAGATATCGAAAAAAGGAAAAAGGTTGACACTTGATATACAGGCAAAGCGTGGTGTAAGGACTTCAAAATCGCGTGTCGCCCAAAAGAGTCCGGTCAAAACCGGCCCGGGTAATGTAAAAATTAAGCCCAAGCCTCCCGGAAAAGGAAACCTGGGAGCGCCGGAGACGAAAAAGTTTGAGCAGAAAAAAACTTGAAGCAGTGTTATATGTTGAAAGCTATAGGAGGAGGAGATATTAGTGGTTCTTCCCAAGGGTAATCCCTTGATTGAAAAAGTACATTTGCCCTTTCCCGATGTCAATGTTATTATTAACAACCTTGAACAGCAGGGTTTTACAGGTTTTGTTAAGTTGGAATTGTATAAGGTTGACGGTATTATCTTTTTTGTGCATGGCACAATGGTAAGGGCTCTTGAAATGGACGAATCAAGCAACAAGGTTCTCCCACTTGCGAGAATCCTTAACAGGTTGAAAAAGAAAGAAGTGGATACTTCCACGTATGTTCTGTCTCCTCGTATCGTGGGGGTTATGTCCATGATTTTTGCGTTTCAACCTCTTTATCTGGCTTATGAAGTAAAGCAAAAAGAGTTGAAAAAAGTTATGACTACCCTTGAAGCCGATAGTTATACCGGAATAATTGAAGTGAAATCAAGAGATGGCGTTTCATATCTTCTGATTGATAAAGGTGAGATTTTAACTGACAGCTTCGCGAAAGAATATGGACAAATTGTATGTGGAACTGAAGCGGTAAGTAAGTTCCTGAATTTCATCTCCAAGAAGGGCGCGGTTATTAATATCTTTGCGGAAAAGCAAGATGAAATCGATAATAAAAAGAGGTCGATCGAGGAAGAATTGGAAAAGATCAAACAGTTAATAGTCAAGGAAGAGAGAGGCTTTTTCAAGGCCGGCGATACTTTCTGGGTAGATGAATACATTGTTCAGGAATGGGGAATAAGGAATCTAAGGAGTTTACAGTTGGAATTGGAGACACCGGAAGGTGTTGTTCATATAGTAAAAGGGGCCGTGAGCAAGAAACTAGGAGGATATATCTCCGCAACCGGCGGACTGCTAAAAAAATTAGACCTGAAAGAGGGAGATCTGGTAAGTATAAAACCGACCAGGTCATAACATTTTTGGTTTTTCTTTTTTACCAATATCAGTTTGTTAAGACTCAGGCTAAAATATCCCGAAAGGAAGACGCTTAAAACATGGCGGAATTGAATAAAATACTTGAGAATCTTTGTACCGTTGAGGGAGTTCAGGGTGCGTTTTTAATCGACGAAGAGGGAAATATGGTTGAAAGTGTAATGGATCAACCGATAGATATTGACGGCATTACCAACCTGGCTTATCGTTGTGTTACTTCAGGTAGAATGATCGCCAATTCGATAGGAAAAAAAGCTCTGAAGCAATCCTATGTGGAGTTTAAGAATTCCAGCCTGACACTCGATCTTCTCAAGAATGATGCCATATTGGCATTACTTGCAACATCGGGATCGAATCTTGGCAGGATCAGACTTGAAATAAGGAAGAATAAGAAATCTGTCGAGAATTTACTCTCCTGAACACTTAAAATAAACATTCTATGACTATAGTGAAATTAATTCATACAATACCCGGCAATTGAAGGGGGTAAAAATTTGAGCAAAAAGAAAGTGATGATTGTTGATGATGAGGCACACATTGTCGAGCTTGTTAGGGTTTGTCTTGAAGATTCCAATTATGATATTATAGAAGCATATGACGGTCAAGAGGCGGTTAACAAGGCACAGGAAGATCATCCAGACCTTATTTTATTGGATATAATGCTTCCAAATATGGATGGATATGAAGTCTGTAAAATACTAAAAGATTCTGATGAAACGAAAGAGATTCCCATAGTAATGTTAACCGCAAAGGGACAGGAAGTTGACAAGGTAAAGGGATTTCAAGCAGGAGCGGATGCTTATATGACAAAGCCTTTCAGTCCACTCAGATTGCTTACGGAGCTTGAAGAAAAGCTATCGGTATCTTGATAAAGCCTTTTTAATTGATGTTATGGTAATTATATTGATAGCCTGACGGAAGTCTATCGATAGTCAAATGGAAATATATATTTGTGATTTGAATCCATCAGTTTGAGTATGATGTTGGTTTTGGATGCCTCTTTTAAGTTGAATATTGTAGGTAATCAGGAAATTTAGTTAGAAGGAATAGTGAGTGAATCAAGTAGGTAATCCGGAAAAAGACCATCCCGCTTATACTCAAGAAAAGGGCTTGTTGGCTCTATATGAAATAGTAAAAGCTGTCAATTCAACTCTCGACCTTGATGAGGTCTTGAATCTGATTATCAAGGAAACCACGAAACTATTTCATGCCGATGCGGGATCGGTCATGTTGTTAAATGAAAATTCGGTTCTAACCATAAAATCCGCACAGGGTCTCCCCGGTGAGATTATCAAAAACACCAGGGTGCGTCTTGGCGAGGGCATTGCAGGCTGGGTTGCCAAAACAGGTGAAACTCTGCTGCTCGATGGAAAAGTAACCGATCCTCGTTTCAAAAACCTTGTAGATCGTAAAGAGGAAATACTATCTTCCATTTGCACCCCTCTAAAGTGCAAGGGCAAAATAATCGGCGTGTTGATGCTGAGGAGGACGCACTTTAAGAGTTATACGGAAGAACAACGAAACTTGTTTTCCCTGATAGCCGATCAAGCTGCAATAGCTATTGAAAATGCGTCTCTTTACGAGGCTGAAAAGAAAAGAAGTTATGAGTTAAGAAGACTTAACGAAATTTTACGTCTGGAAAAATTGAAGATTGAGACTATTCTCTCAAGTATGGCGGACGGTGTAGTTGTAACAACCCCCGGAGGAGAGATTATTCACATAAACCGCTCCACGGAGAGAATGCTCAATGTAAACGGAAAGGATATTGTCGGGAAGCATTTTGATCATCTCTTTACGGAAGAATGCTGTTTCGACGAAATAAAATATACCGTTATTGAAACGGACGGGAGATACAAGTCGGACTTCTCACGTAAGACTGATGACGGTGAGATGCATTTTAGATTAATCGGCACTGTCATGAAAGGAAAGGGAGATAAGCCAGACGGACTTGTTATGGTGATTCAGAATATCACCGAGATGAAAAGGATTGACAAAATGAAATCGGAATTCGTCTCGATGGTAAGTCATGAACTTAGAACTCCACTCACATCTGTAGTGGGATTCGCAGAATTGATGATGAACAGGGAATTCAATCCGGAACGAAGAAAACGTTATCTTAACATTATTATCAAGGACTCGGAAAGGTTAATGAGGCTTATTGATGATTTGCTCGATCTCTCCAAGTTGGAAGCCGGGAAATTTTATTTCAAGCCGACACCTTTTAAAATAGATGAAATTATTTCCCAGGTGATGGAGAGTTTAAAGGGACAGGCCCCAGAGCATAATTTGCTTCTTGAAATTACCGAAGAAATTCCGATTTTATCCCTGGATAGGGATATGTTTACTAACCTGATTTCAAATCTTCTATCCAATGCAGTTAAATATTCCCCCGATAGTGGGGATATCAAGGTAACATTACAAAGTAATGAAAAAGAGGTATCGGTTTGTGTATCGGATCACGGAATCGGGATAGAAGCTGAAAAGATTCCCAGGATATTTGATAAGTTTTACCGGGTTGATTCTTCTCTGAATCGTAAAACCGGTGGAACAGGACTTGGACTTGCCACGGTAAAATATATTGTAGAAGAATTTGGAGGAAAGATATGGGTGGAGAGCGAATTGGGAAAAGGTAGTTCTTTTATCTTCACCCTACCTCTTGAGGATTGAAAAGGAGGTAACCACTATTTCCGGCATAGAAAATTCTGTCGAAAGACAATTACAAACTTCACTTGATCAACAAATTCTAAAATTAAAGAAGATCCTGGATGAAAATCCCGGTGATCTTTCTGTGCTTATGGCATATGCCGAGGCGAACCTGAGGAAGGGAAATCGACTCGAAGCCATGAAAGCTTACCAGAAAGTTGTTAAAATCAAGCCTGAAGTGCCTGAGGTACGTATTGCCCTTACGAAAATTTATATTTCAATGAAACATTACGAGGATGCATACAATGAAGTAGTAATGATTTTCGATATAGATGAAAAGAATATTGAAGGGCACATACTTCTGAAACAATTACTCAGACTCATTGAACCCCCCGGCGACTTAAATGAGAAACTTGAAGCTCATACTGATTTCAAAGCTCCTCCGAAAAAAATAAAAGTTCTCCAGGCTCTTTACGACCTGGAAAAACGTAAATATTCCAGGTTGATTAATGATTTCAAGAGACAACTCGAAGAGGATGACGGCGACCCGGTTGTCATGTATCAGAGGAATAAAGCGCAAGAAAGACTGGCAACGGCTAATCAGGCTCTTGAAGACCTGGAAAGTATGATGGGTGAGCCTGAAGAGGAAGAAGTACCGGTTGAAATCGAGGAAGTTGAAGTAGTAGAGGAAGTTCCGGTAGTTGAGGCAATTATGCCTGACGGAGAAGAAATACCTTCAGCAGAAGAAATGAAAGTAGTTGAGGAGTCGCCCGCAGAAAAAACTGGAGTTGAAACCGAGGAGGTTACGGAGGAAACTGCGGAAGAAGCGACTGAGTCATCCAGGGCAAGAGATACCGGGGATTTAGAAGAACAAGTAGTTGATACTGCCAAACTTGTTGAAATGGCTGAAGAACAGGTTGAAGAAGTGGAAGTTATCGAGCCTGTTGCTGAGGAAGTACCTGAAGCCGAGGCTGATATTGTTGAACCTGAAGAAAAGGCCATAGAGGAATTCCAGGTTGAAGATATGGATCTGGGTGAGCCAATCGGTGAGATTTCAGCTATTCCCCTCGAGGAACTTGCCGGCATTGAAGCTATTCCTATTGAAGAAATGATTGATGAAACGGTTCCTGAATTGGCAGAGTCCCCTGAAGCTGAAGAAAAAATTGTGCAAGAGGAAGAAATAGAAGAAAAACCTATCCTTTCTCAAGAGAGATTAGCTTATTATAATGAAATAATGGACGAGTTGGATATAGTTTTACAAGCTCTCAACCGGACAAGGGGTGTGGTTTCATCTCTTGTTCTTGATAACACCGGGCATATATTACATCTACTCAGTATCGAGAACTTCAATTCTGATGAGCTTGGCTCGCAGGTACTTCAAGGAGTAAGTCCCCTTATAAAATGGGGAACCAATACCGACGAAGAGGGGAGAGAACTTTTATATTGGGTGCTTGAATTCAAGAAAGGATTAATGGTTCTACAGCCTCTGACTTCTGATGTTTATCTTATCGTGCTGGGTAAGAGAGGGGCCAATTTTGGCGCAGTACGATATAGCATAGAAAAGAATACAAGCAAATTACTGAGCGCGCTTGCGAATATGCCAGGATAGATTTAACATGCCTTTTGGCTATTTACTATATAAAATTCAAGTAGAGGCTGGTCTCCTGACCAGCCTTAAAAGTTGTGAAACAAAGAGATGGATCAGAGAATATCTAATTATTCAACTTGTAAGTCAACCTCCATTGTATAGCTCCGGATTAGAAGGAGGCGCTAGAGAAATTGGGGAGTGACTCATCTGCGAAATCAGAAAAAAAAAGAGATATTTTTTGGATAGCTGGAGTAGTTATTCTCTTTTTCCTCTTTATCTATCTTCCTTATGATCATGGCGGCTTTTATCCCCGCTCCTATGCACTTGCCGCAATACTGGCTTTTCCTTTCCTCGCCCTCAAAATCATCTTCCCCACAGGTGAGCGGTATGACAAGGGAATTGTAGTATCAACATATATATTTTTCATTTTTTTACTGTTATCAACTTATTTTTCAACCGATCGTCATAACAGTTTCCTGCAGTTGATTTACTATTTCCTATGCGCAGCAGGATTTATTCTGGGGTATCATGCCATCAAATATAAAAAAATATTTCGTTCCGTTGTTTATTTCCTGATGGCAAACCTGTTGCTTGTTTGCTTTTTCGGAATTCTCTATTATGTAATACAAACAAAACCATCAGCAAGGGCGTTTGGAAGATTCTACCAGGCGAACATATTGGGCGGATTCCTGATAATGTTTATTCCTATGGCTCTTATGGCGGCGTTCGTGGTGAAAAAATGGCTCCTTGCATCATTGTATATTCTCCTGACTGCAATTTCAATCACAATCCTGTTTTATACATTTTCCCTGGCTTCATTTATCAGCTTATTTCTTGCGATTCCCATCATTTTCTTTTTTGCCCGGAAATATGCCTCGCCGGGAAAAATTGCCCTTAAAACACTAATTATTCTCATTCTATTGTCCCTTTTTATTTTTGCATTGTCACCGGGTTTGAGAGATATTTCAAATCGAGCTGGAAATAAGTCGCAAATAAAGGACGTTAAGGAAAATTCGAACAACATTAATAAACCTTCTTCATACACCGATACCGACAGTGGATATAGAAAGAAGTTTAAGAAGAAGATTTACAAAAGCGGCGTATGCAGGCTTGATTTTTACAACGCGGCAGTCAGAATTGCCCTTGAGAATCCGGTTGTGGGGGTGGGATTGGGAAATTTCCAGTATCATTATCCAAGGTATCAAAAAAGAGTGGAGTTTTTTGCAAAGTACCCGCACAATTTTTATCTCTCACTTGTCAGTCAGGCGGGCATACCTGCTCTTATCGCATTTCTTGTCCTGATACTTTTCCTTGCAAGAAGGATAAAGAGAAATATTTCCACAATGGATGAGGAGGATAATGATTTTATCAAGCCCGTTGCAATTGCAATGTCTGTCGGCTTGATAGCATCGCTTTTGCATATTTTTTTCGACGTGGATTTCACTTTCCTGAGCATTGCTTTCATCTTCTGGACTATTGCAGGAGTGCTTGCGGGAATCGGACAGAAAAAACCTGAACTACCGGACAGAACACCGGGACGGAGAATCCTCCGGTTGATCGCTGCGTTGTTTATCACACTCTTGATATTTCCACCTTTTTTCCATTATCTTTCATTTGATATGCAGGGAAGGGGCAGAGCCGCTCAGCAAAAACTCAGGAATAACCTGGCCGGGGAATGTTTTGAAAAAGCTATAAAACTTGATCCTTTTGATAATGAAGCTTACAGGATATACGCATATTTTCTGTGTAAGACGGGGAAGCCCGACAGGGCGCTTCCACTTGTTGACAAGGCGATAAAACTAAGTCCCCGGAGGGCGAGACTCCGTGAGACAAGAGGGGTGATCCTGGATGCTCTCAAACGCCCGAAGGAAGCTAATAAATCATATTTGACATCGATTTCTCTGGATCCCATAAACCAGATATATTCCTATATAGGACTGGGCAGGAATTATGAGAAAGCAGGCGATAAAGCTGCGGCGATGGACATGTATAGAAAAGTCATTTCGTATTATGAGAATATTGATTATACCGACCTCTGGTATTTCCGGACTACTCGCCTGAAACCCCAGGTTTCTCTCGCTTATTATTCCGTGGGGAATCTTTATATTGAAAGAAAAGAATATGGAAAGGCCGTTCAGGCGTTTCATAAATCCCTGGAGCATGAAGAGTTATCCCCTGCCATGTTCGGCCTCGGTTATGCTTATCTTGGGATGGGTGAGTATCAAAAAGCGATTGTGGCATTTCTTCGTTTCTCTGAAAAAAGAAAGGATATAGCCATATCGCATTACTATATTTCAGAATGCTACAAGAAGCTTGGGGATAATGAAAATACAGCGAAACATATGGACATTTATCGTGAGTTGTCGAAGGGGAAATAGGATAGAGGAGAGCGGAGAATGGAAGTCAGATCTGTAGGAGGGACGTCCCCGTCCCGATAAACAAAGGTCGGAGGTCGGAAGTCGGAGGTGAGGGTGTCGAAAAAGTACTTTTAAGGTGGTATGAGTAAGTTTTAATTTTACCACGAAGGCACGGAGAGCACAGAGGACACGGAGTTTTTTTTCTTCGTGAACTTCGTGTCTTCGTGGTGAATATATATTTTTTCTCCGGTCATCCTCCGCGCTCTCTGCGAACTCTGCGGTGAAAAATCGCTTATTCGATAGTTTCAAATGATTAGAGCTTGTATTCCCTGAACCAATTAAATCCGAACTTCTCTATTGTCTTTAAATATTCTTCATTTCCTCCCGGCATTTCATTGGCCATATAGTGAAGCCCGAAATAGTGCTGAGCGGGATTGATATATCCCTGTTCTTTTATCTTTTCAATACACTTATTTGCAAATTCCTCTCCGGATACTTCCTTGCATACGTGCTCAATTTTTCTCAATCTCTTCTCTGAGATTTCAACCCGCTTCTCCAGGTATTTCCCGGTAAATACCTTGAGAAGCTCATCATCTTTCATTTCATGATATTTCTCGTTATGCACGATTGCATTCACAGGTAGTTTTTTTCTGATTCCAGGTCTCTTTACCGGATATCCTATACACAATAGAACCACGGGTAAAACAAGATCAGGAAGCGAAAACATCTCTTTTACTTCCGGGAAAAACTCAATTATGGTACCTATATATACAGATCCCAGTCCCATTGCATCCGCCGCTGTGCAGATATTCTGCGCCGCGATTATCGTATCCTGGAATGATATCCAGAAATGCCTGAATGAGCAATGTGCAGTAAACGGAGCCACTTCAAGATCAGCCCATCTCTTTATCCTGCGCCAGTCAATGCAGAAAATCAGGTTGACAGGAGCTTTACCGATAAAAGGTTGGCTACATAATTCACCGAGCCTTTTCCTGTTGTCAGGATCTTCTATTTTTATAATGGAATAGGGCTGTAAATTACCACCCGAAGGAGTATGTACTCCCGCCCTCAAGATATAATCAAGTACCTCTTCAGGGATCTCCCTGTCCTGAAAATTACGACAGCTTGCCCTTTCAAGAAGAAGCTTGATGGTTTCGTCAGGATAAGTCTTTTCTTTTTGACTGTTTTCTATGACTCCGTGATGAGATGGCATCTTAGACATAAATAAATTCTCCTTTCTGATTTTAGGTAGGAATATTTACATTCTTGTTTTTACATTGTATGTGTCAAGTCGCTGAAGCGACTAAACGTCTGGAAATACACGCCACAAGCCTCTTCAGAGGCTTACATGTAGGTCTCCCTCAAGACGCTTCAGCGTCTTAACAAGGCTATATCTTTCTCCAGACGCCATATTTCATTGCCCACCATTTATATTCCTGAGCAAAGGTGTGGTCTTTGTGAAAATCATCCTGATCAATAATCTCCTTCTTCAGGCGATCCACATGGGCGGAGCTAATGGAGAAAGCTCCGAACCCTCTGTTCCACTGAAACCTGTGCTCAGTAAGGCCTTTTTCATTTATCCATCTTGAAGACTCTCCTTTTAATGCCTGTATAACATTGGAGATTGACATTTTTGCGGGAAGAGATATGAGACAGTGTACGTGCTCCGGTTGAATATTGATGCTCAGTATCGGTACATCTATCTTCTCGGAATGCGCCAACAGATGCTCACGAAGAGCATCTGTCAGGTTTCCTGTGAGTTCCTTTTTAAGGTTGTGAGTTGTCCATATCAAGTGGAGCCAGATTCTTACACAAGGATGTGTTGTCATGTTGTTTCCCCCCTTATGTTTCGTTGTTAAGTCGCTGAAGCGACTCGAGCTTGTGATGATAACCATCGGTGCGCGGGGACATCCCGACCTGAAGCTGCTTCAGCCGCTTTCCAGGAGAGTATTCTCAATATCAAGCCTTTTTCCCTGTAAGTGCAATACCTTTTGTTATAAACCTCTGGTTAAACAGATATACTATAACAACGGGCAGGAGTGTGATAACAGCGGCGGCCATAAGCATTGTCCAATCCGTGTTATATTTGCCCTGGAATGCGGCAAGTCCCACGGGCAATATTTTCATTTCCATGGAGCTTGTCACGACCAGTGGCCAGAAGAAGCTGTTCCAGTTGGTCATGAATGTGAATGTTGCAAGTGTTGCAAGTGCCGGTTTTGAGAGAGGGAGGATGATATTCCAATAAATTCTGAACCTGCTACATCCGTCTATAAGGGCGGCATCCTCGAGATCCCGGGGGATTCCAAGAATGAACTGTCTCAGCATGAATGTGCCATAAGCGGAAAACATCACGGGTAAAATTAAGGCGTTGTATGTGTCAATCCATCCTAATTTTGTTACTACAATGAAGTTCGGTATGATAACTATCTGCATTGGAACCATTATTGTGGCAAGGTAAAGGAAAAAGAGTGTGTCCCTGCCGGGATACCTGAGTCTTGCGAAGGAGTATGCGGCAAGAGAGCTTGTAAACACCCGCCCGGCGGTGACGAGCAAGGCGACGATAATACTGTTGGTAAAGAACCTGCCGAATGGGACCGACGTCCATGTTTATATATAATTGTCCAGGATGGCGGGAAATAAACCGAGTTTATTTGCAAATTTTCTGAAGGCCATGCTTGCAGGTGAAATTTTATATGTGTTTTTTTTATTTTCAGGGATTTTAAAGAACCGGTTATATATCTTTTTGGGAATTGGAATCCAGTGGGTTGGGGTTGAGAATACCGCAGAAGGGTCTTTAAATGATGTGGAGACCATCCATACAAAGGGTGCGAGCATGAATAGCCCGAATATAATCAAGAAAATATAGACGAATAATTTTGCCTTTTTGGACATCAGTAGAGTTCCTCACCCTTTCTGAAATATTTCCATTAAAACAGGGTTATGATTAAAATAAACGCAAAAAGTATCCAGGCAATCGAGCAGGCATATCCCATCTTGAACCATTTGAACGCATTGGCATAGAGATAGAATACAATGGTAGATGTCGCTCCCCCGGGACCTCCCTCTGTCATAACTTAAATTTCAACGAAAATCTGGAATGCACCGATAAGGGACATGACAAGAACGAAGAATGTAGTCGGTTGGAGCATGGGAATAGTAATGGATGTCAGCTTCTTTCACCAACCTGCGCCATCAACCTCCGCTGATTCGTATAAAACATCGGGAATGCCCTGAAGACCTGCAAGGTATATGATCATGTTATATCCCAATGTTTTCCATACACTCATGATGATGACGGCGGGCATTGCCCAGAAAGTATTCCCGAGCCAGTTGATCCCCCCGATAACCGGTGAAATCGGAGAAACGCCGAATATTGACGTCACTGCATTGACCACGTTTATAAGGAAATTAACGATTGACAATCCTATTATGTTCACAAGTCCGAAGTCGGGGTTATAAAGTCATCGCCAGACCAGGGCGACAGCTATGAGAGAGGCGACAACCGGGAGAAAATAAATTGTTCTGAATATTACAATTCCCCTGAGCTTTTCGTTTAGAAATATGGAGGGGAAAAACGAGAGGACTATACTTATGGGAACGCTTACAATTACAAAGAAAAATGTATTCAGGAGCGATTTTTGAAACCAGGGATCCCTGAGTAGAAGCTTGTAATTTTTGAGACCCACAAATTCCGGCGAGCTGAACATATCCCACCTGTGAAAGCTCAGGACAAATGCAACAATTACAGGGATAAGCATAAAGACTATGAATTCCAGTATGTTCGGGGCGAGGAATCCAAGTCCGGTTAATAGATTTTTTATTTCCTTTTTTCTGTTCATGATGAATCTATTAAAATAGTCATGTTTTAAATTTTATTGAAACTTCCTTATCCTCAACTTCACTCCACCGATATTTACAAAATCTTTACCAATTGTAATTTTAGGAGCCGGTTTTGAGGATTTCCCTTCTTTCTTTTCTTCTCTGTACTCGGGACCTTCCAGGGAATAAATTTTACCCTCATGACTTGCCGCTATTACCATACCATTCGGCCCGATCATAATAGGATAGGGAAGGTGAACTTTCACGTTTCTTTTCCAGATTTTCTTTCCCGTTTCCCTGTTGAAGGCATGTACAATTCCTTTCGAATCTCCGGCATAAACTATACCTCCGGGCGATATTGTCGGAGAACTGACAACATTTCCTTCACCGGTTTTATGCTCCCATATTTTTTCTCCGGTTTCAATTTTTAAAGCCGTTATAGATCCCGCTTTATCTCCTATATAAACATTGCCGTCCGAATCAAAGGCCGGGGGGAAAGGCAGGTATTTCTCATGGAAAGGCTCCTCTTTGGATTCGAACTTCCATTTTTCCTTTCCGGTGTCGGGATTAATTGCATGTATCGCACTGTTGTTTCCGTCGGTTACAAATATCGTCCCGTCAGGAGCGATTGCAGGCGATCTCAATATAATAAAATCAGTTATTTTTGTCTCCCATATCTTCTCCCCTGTTTTTCCGTTTATAGAGTAAAGCATTCCGCCATGCTCCGCCGCATACACATTTCCTTTTTTATCGAATATCGCGCCGCTGTTTATGAATGTCTTCGTTTTGAATTTCCATTTCTGATTGCCCGTTTTTGAGTCAACTGCCTTCAAACCACTGTTGTTACTGATGAATAGGGTGTTGTCAGGCCCGATTACCGGGGTGTCGCTTACAGAATTACCCATATCTTTTTTCCATTTTGTTTTCCCGGATTTTCCATCAATTGCAGTGATAAAATTTTCTTCTGTGACGAAATAGAGCGTGCCGTCCCTGTCCATTGCAGGATTTATTCTTACATCTTCAAGTGTAATATCGCTTTTCCATTTTTTATCACCCATATCGGCATCAAGGATATTCATTTGTGAATCCCAGTTGGCATCAAAAACAATAACGGAGCCGTCGCTCGATTCAATGGGGCCTATGGTTTTATCAACCCTCTTTTGCCATACATGTGCCCCATCTCTTGCATCGATTACATGAATCTCATCGTTGTTACCGGTAAGATAAAGATGTCCTCCCGGGCTCATAACAGGCTTTTCCTGCATATAACATCCAAGTTCGAATTTCCATAAAGTACTGGGAGGATTTTTTGATAATAAATCTCTTGATATTTTTTTAAGATCAACCTCCGGGTCTTCTTCAGTCTTGCTTTCTTTGAATGAATCGGAAATATTTTTAAAACTCGAGTTCTGCTTTTGTGATTTTCCCTGTAGTCCCGGGTGTTTTATTGATGCGTCGATTGAGCCTATATTTGTCGGTTTCATTATTCTTTTTCCCCTTTATTTTTTCTATATATACCATTTTACTCATAAATAGGTCTTTGTCAATTTATCTTCCGGTGATATTAATAAAGGTTAAATATTATTGAAGACCATTATTTTACCACAGAGGACACAAAGGGAAATAGGAAATAAGAAGCAGGAGGTTGGAATTCCATTTTCCAACTTCTAATTTCTAACATCTATTATGGAGATATCAATTTTTTTCTCCGGTTATCCTCTGCGGACTCCGCGATCTCTGCGGTGCATTTTTAATATTCTTTGTGGTCCTTGCGGTGAATAAAGATAAAAAGCAAAGGACAATACGGCGTTTCAACGAAATGCAAAATTAAACATATCAAAGAAAGGCTTGTGTCGAAAGGCTTGTGTTCGAATTGGAATATATAAAAAGCGAAGGACTATCGCTGGTCAGGGTTATGGTATGCTCTCCTGAAAAAGAGTATTTTAACATTAAAAACACTGATGAACACAATATTTCTGAAATCCCGGACCCCGAAAAGGCAAAAAAACAGCATGAAATGCTTAGGGAAACAATGATAGGTTTCGGCGTTGATGTAATTGACATCCCGGAGATGCCGGGGCATCCCAATTCCGTTTTTACCAGAGATACTGCGGTTATAACTCCCCGGGGGTACATAAGAATGCGGATGGGATTACCCTCGCGAAGAAATGAGGGTAAGTGGATTGAGAGTCACCTCGAGGAGATGTGTATCCCATGTGCCGGCGAAATAGAGCCGCCGGGAACGGCGGAGGGCGGCGATGTTATTCTTGCGGGTAAGGTGGCATTTGTTGGAATGTCGGGGAGAACGAATTTCGAGGGCGTTATTCAATTGACGAAAATCCTGGAATCGATGGGATACCAGGTGAGAACAACAGAGGTGCCCACTCCCTATCTCCATCTTGGAGGGGCGATGAGCATGGTTGCGCCCGGCAGGATTCTAAGTGTTGAAGGGATATTCTCGTCTCCGTTTTTTGCTGAATTTGAAGTGATAAATATTGCGCCCGGTGATTTTGTCAGTGGAAATGTAATATGTCTGAAGGAAAACAGGGTCATAGCTCATGACGGCAATCAAATGGCAATCAGCAAGCTTGAAAAATTTGGAGTAAAGGTTGAGGCGGTTGACCTGTCCGAGTTTATAAGGGGAAACGGCGGCCCAACCTGCCTCATCATGCCCCTTGAAAGAAGAGAATAGTCTAAAATTAACATTCTTTTAATCTGGATTTGTTGTCATAATTGGGATCATTTGATAGTATAAATGTAAGTATCATATCCAATAAACCATTTTCAGGAAATAATGCCTTGTTAATTGGTCGGCGGGACGCCGCCCCCACCATTATAACAATGTAGGTGGCTGCGGAGTCTCGCGGCAGAAAAAACTGACTTCATTAATTATTAACAGCTTAAATGCAAAATAATAAAAAGGTTGGAAAAGATATGTCAAATACAAACATCGGTTCAATAAATCAGGGGGGATTCAATCCCACAATCAAGGGGAAATCTAAAGGCAACAATTCATCATTAATGAATATAACCGATTCTTTCAAGGCTTCGGGTAAAGTTGGGGATAGCTCGCCCGGGCTTGACGCGAAAAAAGTGGCGAAGATGATGTCCAAAAATAGAAGGGTATGGGACCTTGAAAAGCTCTGGTCAACCCCAACCGAGGGAAGGATTTTCACGAAGCCCAATATCGGTCCCGACGGCTCTATTGCAGTCGGTACAAATACAGGCAAGTTGTTTGTCGTTGACGGTAAGACCGGTAAGAAGAAATGGAATTTCGAGATGAAGGGTGACATACGTTGGTCGGTATTCGGAAAGGACGGCACAGTCTATACCGGGGGGAGTATGAGCGAGATACATGCTCTTGACGGAAAAACGGGAGAGGAGAAATGGAGTCATAACCTGGATCAACACTACTGCCTCGAACCTGTGATCGGGCCGGCGGGAAATATGTATATCGGTGATAGCGACAATCTCTATTCAATCGATACAAAAACAGGTCAGCGAAAGTGGAAACAGGATTTCTCCCTTTACCAGATGAGTTATTCTCCTGTCATTGCCGATTCCGACACTATTATAATGAGCGGCGGGGATATTACATTTACTGTCGATGCCAATACCGGCAAGCAAAAGGACGACTATGGATATGCCGACTATCATCACAACCCGGCGCTAAAAGACGGTGTGATGTTTGTGGCCAAAGGCCGGCGTGAAAAGTCCATGCTCGCAATTGATCAAAAGACAAAAGAGACAAAATGGCAGACCGACATTGACGGGTGGCTCGCAACACCGCCGGTAATCGGTAAAAATGGAGTGATGTATGCCGCTGTCACATCCAATGATAAAATTATTGCACTTGACGAAAAAACAGGTAAGAAGAAGTGGGAATTCAAGACAAGGATTAAAAATGATGCTTTTGTGGTTCTGAACGAGAAAACAGGAACAGTGATGTCTGTTAATAAGGATAATAATGAGATTATTGGGATTGATGCAGACAACGGGAAGTTGAAATGGAGATTGTCCCATTCGAATAGGATGCTGAATGCTCCTATGGTAGGCAATGACGGGACGATATATGTCGGGGACGGCGACGGCAATGTCCACGCGTTCAGGGAAAAGGAATGGAAGGAAGACCTTCAGCAGGAGTATTCTGAAATCAAGGACGATGACGGTGAAAGCTTGAAGATTGAAAAAGGCGACGGTTTCGTGGTAATAGGAGGCGTGAGACTTCCTGCGGGTAAGGAGAAGGGATAACGGAGAACGGATAACGGAGAACGGAGAACGGATGACGGAGGTCGAAGGAGAGGTTATCGAAAAACCTCAAAATCTCGGCTATTTCCCGTTTCCCTTTTCTCATTTCCATTTCCCACAGAGGACACAGAGATATCAATGTTTTTTCTCCGGTTATTCTCTGCGGTGAATAGTTGCAAAAGGAGATATATAATCATGAACACAGGAAATATAAGACCTGTACAGGGTGGAATCCAGACCGGGAAGCAAATAAAAGCAAAACCCGACAGGCAACTTATGAATATAACCGATTCTTTCAAATCCACCGACGGCAAGTCCGACACTCCTCTCGATCTTGCAGGCGCCGCTCGAAAGCTGATAGGTACAAACAAAAGCAAGGGTGTTGTGCGTAAATTTATGCCTGTCGTGGCGGTTGACCGGTGTCACCAGCCCCTTGTGAGCGATGACGGGGTAATATATATGGGGAGTCAGGACCACAGCTTTTCCGCTCTTGACGCAAAAACAGGAAAGCTTCTATGGGATAAGCCCGTGCCAAATTATATTCCGTATAAAGCCGGGATAAGTAAAGATAATGCCACATTGTTTGTCTCCCGGAATAATGACAGCATGATGGCTCTGGATGCAAAAACAGGTAGAAAAATATGGGATTTCAGCAGTGGGCACAACTGTCGACTCTCTTCTCCCGTTGTTACGCCTGACGGCAAGACCGTTCTCACTTGTAGTGGCTATAAGGGTTTTTACGGTATCGATGCAAAGACCGGTAAGCAGAAATGGTTGAAGGACTTCAATATAAGGGACGGCTCATCTCCCGTGTTGAGCAACGACGGCAAAACCGTTTATTTCGGCGATGATTTCCAGAGCATACATGCCCTTGATGTTGATACCGGCGATCAAAAATGGGAATATAACCTGGGTGGCTTACTTCGATGTACTCCCGCCGTCGGGCATGACGGGACCGTTTATGCCGCAAACAGCGACGGTCAGATATTTGCCATAAAGGGAGATAGTGGCGAGAAAAAATGGCGCACCAAAAAAATGGAAGATAATGCTCTAAGAGAGTTTGGATTTGCTTTGAATCCAGATGGAAAGACCGTTTATGCCGCCACGCCGTTTCTCAAGTCCGGTAATTTCTATGGTGAGGTATATGCCTTTAACACAAGGAACGGTAAGGAAAGATGGAAATTTCAGGCGAATGGAAAGATTCGTTCCGTGGTAGTGAACCCCGATGGTGGAACGATATACTTCGGTAGTGAGGACAATCATCTTTATGCTCTGGATGCCAAGACGGGAAAGGGAAAATGGACGTATGACGCGGGAGAGGCTGTTTATTCTCCCGCATTGAGCAAGGACGGCTCAATCCTGTATGTGGCAACATCCCATTATGTCAAGAATCAGGGATCCGTGAGCGAAATGATTGCCGTTGATGCAAAAACCGGTAGGAAGATAGATAATTTCAAAACCGAAGGAATAATGGATAAATCGAAAGCTATAACAGGCTCCGATGATGTCTCCGTTAATAAGGAGATAATTGACGAGGAAATGAAAGACTTACGGGAATTCGATGAGAATAAGGATTATACCATAGAAAGAAAGGGTAAGTCGGTAATAATCGGTGGAGTTGAGCTGGAAGTGAAAAATCAAGATAAATAATTAATAAATTGAAATATGACAGTTAACCAGGGGACGCTCTTTTAAGAAAATTGCTTCCCCTGACCTATTTTAACAGGAATTTCACCTTATAACTCAAATTAACTACAAACATCAGTTTTCCGGAACGAGGTAACTGTAAATGTCCAGAAAAAAGAAAAAACAATCAAAAAAGAACAGCAACATACTTCTAAGGTTTATCGATAATCCTGGCGGGGAGATAATTCTGCAGGGAAATAGAAGCGGATTGGTTTATTTTGCAGGAGAAGTAAGGAAGATGGCCGCTTCCAAGTTCTCGGAGAAGAAATTAAAGCTGACTCCCGGGAACGAACTTTCGGATGATTCATCACATACAATTATTTTTAAGAAGCTCAAGAAAGATATCAGGAAAGAGATAGCAGGTCATCCCGATGATAAGGAGAAAGCTCCCGTTGATGTTGAGAAGAAGCCCGAATCAATTTCAGAGGAACTGGAAATTGTTACCGAAAAACCGGAAGATGTAAAAGAATCTTATTTATTCGAGGGCGAGCCAGAGGAAATATTTGCAATACAGTTTGTTGTATGCGGGACTGGTGAGACAAGTCTTACTCCTGGAAGATTATATAGAGTGGAGCAATTATGCTCATTTTTGGGTGATAATACTCAAGGTGAAGTTAATATTCCCTGCGCGGAGCGGAAATATTCGTTTTTCATCAATAATGACCGGGGAGAGGAGATTGGCGTGGATTTATGCCTGGAAGATAAAAGGATAAATTTCTTTTCAAAGGATGAATTGATGAGGTTATATAGGTGATTGGTATCGGAGGATTTGAAGGCAAATTGACGAATTTATCAATCAGATGGGATTTGGGGGCAGGCGGGCAATCCCGCCAGAGTAAAGTAATTGAAAGGGATAATCCCTCCGACGCAATACCAATTATCTTAAGGATTCCAGGAAAAGGAGACAGGAATGGAACTTACACTGCGCAATGTAGTTTTCTGCGACTCGGTAATACCTCTCCCGGATAATAAAATAGTATGTTACGGGGTTTTCAACGAGATAAGCTCAAAAGAATTCCCTCTAAATTACCCCCATTTCTGCATCATGTGCTCGTGGACAAACGGGACAGGGTTTCATATTCAACAGATAAAGCTTCTTAATCCCACGCGAAGTCTGATTGTCACACAGTCTCCAGAGCAATATTTCACTCTCAATAGTGAAACGGAAACAGCATATATTACAACTGACGTAAACCAGATTATTTTCACGGAGCCGGGATCATATTGTTTTCAGGTATTTATTGATCAAAACCTTGTAGAAGAGATTCCCCTTCATTTTCTTGAAAAGAGTTAGTATGTTTTCAGGGAAGTAACTATTCAACTTCTCTGTAATGTTTGGGCTTCTATAAGGAAGAATAAAAAAACCGTAAATCTGCAAATATAATTTCTAAACTCTGTGGTCTTTGCGGTAAATAGATACACAGGGAGGAAATAAATTGTTTACAAGAACGAAAATTGTCTGCACAATAGGCCCTGCCTGTTGGGATGAAGAAACATTACGAAAACTCATCAGGAACGGCATGGATGTTGCCAGGCTAAATTTTTCCCATGGAACTCATGACTCCCACAAAGAAGTGTTTTATCGGATTCGCAAGCTTGCGAAGGAAGAGGGAGTTCCCATTGCAATAATGCAGGATTTATGTGGACCCAAGATTCGCCTTGGAGAAATCCCTAACGGTCCCATCAATCTGAAGGACGGACAGGAAGTAGCCCTGACCGGTGAGGAAGTGGCGGGAACAAGCGACAGGCTGCATGTATCATACCCTCATCTGGTGAAGGATCTCAAGGTGGATGAGCCGGTGTTGATTGACGATGGAATCGTGCAGTTAAAGGTGAAGAGAATAAGGGGCGCGGATGTTATATGTGAGGTTACTGCCGGGGGCGATATATCATCTCATAAGGGTGTAAATTTACCGGAATCCCAACTGCAAGTGACTGCTCCCACTGAAAAGGATATCGACGATCTGAAACTCGGAATGGAGTTAGGCGTTGATTTTGTAGCTCTTTCATTCGTGAGAACCAATGCGGATATCAGGCGTTTGAAAGAGATTCTTGATAAATCAAAGAGATTTATACCGGTTATCGCAAAAATAGAAAAACGTGAAGCTGTTTTGAATCTTGATAAAATTCTTGCCTCAGCGGATGCTGCAATGGTGGCAAGGGGAGACCTGGGCGCGGAAATTCCCATTGAGCGGGTGCCACATATTCAAAAAGAGATCATCCGCAAGTGTAATATACTTTCAAAGCCCGTGATAACGGCAACCCAAATGCTGGATTCCATGATTAGAAATCCTATTCCCACAAGGGCGGAGGTCACCGATGTTGCAAATGCGATTCTTGACGGAACCGACGCGGTGATGCTGTCAGGTGAAACCGCATCGGGAAAATACCCCATAAAGGCAATACAGAATATGGATCGTATTGCAAGAGAATCGGAAAAATATCTTGCATCGAGAACCAAAGTGGATGTTATCAACCACCATGACGTGGTGGATTCAATATCCCTCGCCACATGCCAGATTTCCTGCGAGCTGGATGCGAAGGCAATCCTTGTTCTCACCGACTCGGGACGAACAGCTAGGCTTGTTTCCCGATATAAACCCGACAGGCCTATTCTTGCAATTACACCAAATGATGATACCGTTCGCAAGCTCATGTTGTCGTGGGGCGTGATTCCCCTGAAAGTTGAGGAGAGCAAAGACACCGACAAAGCCCTGGATGATGCCAATAAAGCGGCGCTTGCTTCGGGAATTGTGAAAGATGGAGACCTGATTGTAACAACCGCCGGAATCCCGACAATGGTCAAAGGAAGCACAAATATGATAAAGGTAGATGTGCTGGGGAGTGTATTCCTGCGGGGAACCGGAGTGGGACCGCAGGCAACTGTTATAGGAAAGGTTTGTGTGTGTAAGAATGCCGATGAAGCTATCAACAGGGTTGAGTCGGGGGATATATTGATAGTAAGGAATATTGACGAGTCATACCTGCCTGTGGCGAACAAACTTGCCGGACTTGTGGTGGAGCGTGGCACGCAGGGATCGTATGCTGATTACTACTGTACAAAATTCAAAATTCCCGGACTTCTAAATGTTCCAGGTGCAACGAGTAAATTCTTTAGCGGTCGTATTGTCAGCCTGGACACTGAGCATGGTATTATTTACGAAGCGAAAACTGAATTGTAACCGATAAGGAGCTTTGATATGGAGTTCTATTGTACAAATTGTGGCAGTACACTCAAGGTCGAGGACAGGAATCAGGGAAAGACGGTTGATTGTCCTCATTGTGGAAAGCCGACCGCCGTGCCGCATGCCGAGGGCACGCCAACATCAGCTTACGCAAGACCCGGGTTTGTTAAATGTCCATATTGCCAGACCGAGATTCCGGCCAATTCCACATTATGTCGTAAATGCGGTGGAAAACTGCAAGGGAACTTACCCCCGGGAGGATATCCCCCCAATAACTTTATGCTGGAGAAGGAAAACAAGAAAAGAAGCAACGAGGCGATATTCATCCTGATTTGCGGGCTGCTGGGCTGTTTTGCCCCGGTTGTTGCAATTTATGGAACCATAACCCTCTTAAAGCATAAGGATTATCCCAACAGGACCCTTGCAATTATAGGAACCGTTCTTGCATGGATATGGACACTTATCACGTTAATGATTGTAATATCGGGGATTGCCTCTTAGCCATAGAACTTTTAAGGTTCTGTGAATTCTGCAGTTTAAAATTTTTTAAAGATGGGGTAAGTTCTTTGGACACCACGCTGAAACTGGAGATAAAACAATGAGAACGCTGACTGTAATAATCCCTGCATACAATGAGGAGAAATGCATAGAAAAGACATTGAGCGATTTGTTCAAGAGCGCAAAGTCTGATGATATAGATCTGTCGCTGGTGGTTGTTGATGACGGAAGCCAGGATGCTACATATGATATTGTCAAAAAATTGGCGCAAGACAATTCCAAAATAAGCCTTGTGGGGCATAATACAAACAGGGGATTTGGAAAAACTGTGATGACGGGGATAAAGCATTCCAGTGACGAGAATCTTCTTCTTGTACCCGCCGACGGTCAGTTTGATCCCGGCGAAATGGATATTTTCCTGGATGCCCTCGATGAGTATGATCTTGCAATCGGCACAAGATCTTCAAGGTCGGGATATACACTATTCAGGCAGTTTGTGTCTTATTTGTATATAAACCTTGTTAATATATTTTTCTGTCAAAACTATAGGGATACGAACTGGGTTCAGGCATGGAAGAGAAAGATATTTGACAAAATAAGTCCGGAAAGTACAGGTGTATTCTTCCTCCAGGAGACCATAACAAGGGCAAACAGGATGGGGTATCTCATAGGTCAGGTAAATTCGATCCATCTCCCCAGGGAAACCGGAGAGGCCAAGGGTGGGAATCTTGATTTTATTATATTCACATTTTACGAGATGATGAAATTCTGGTGGAAATTATATATAGAACATTCGATATAACTATTCACCGCAGAGGTCGCAGAGGTCGCAGAGAGAAGAAAAAGAGATAATTGTATTTATTCAGACCCATACTGTAGCCTCGATTTTATACCATTTTCAGGCTGGTCGGGAGACCAGCCTCCACCCAAATCCTGGGGTGGTCTGAATAAATACGATACATTATTTGATTGGCTGTCTTAAAATAGTTTTCATTTTTTCAGGTACAGTTTTTCTTGGATCTGAAAGATAAATTTCATGATGAAGTCCATTATTACTATAACCATTTTGCTTTATAAAATCTCTCATTGTCTGGATAGTTTCAGGTTCTGTTGCGTAAGGACCAATGTGCATGATTTGAATACATTTAGCCTCATCAATTATTTCAAATTTGATTTCCTTGATCAAATCCAAACCTTTTTTCCTGAATACTTCTGCTTTTGCTTTTTCGATTATTTCAGATGCTGCAAAATCAGGCATGCGAATTAATAGTTTCCAATACCATTCTGAACGAGGAACTTCTAAAGCTAGCTTGTTTGATTTCACCCACCACAAACCTTCTAATTTGGGAACACCAAAATCCTGACCTTGTTTCCTGCAAATACTCTTTACCCCATAAGCAAGAGGATACAAGGCCTCAACAGTTTTTGTAAAAACTTCACCACCAGGCTCACCTTTTCCCTCAATTGAGAGATATGGAACTTTACCAAATTCAACAACTGCCGGAATTTTTTTGGCTGTATAGTACTGCTTGTATTCTTTAATGAAATCCAATTTTGCAGTCATAATATCTCCTTAAAGGGTTTTTATCAGGGCTTCTCGTAAACTACCTCCCCACCCACAATCGTCATAATTACCATGCCGTCCAGGTCGTTGGGGCCGACCCCGCTGTAAGGGTCTATTCCCCAGGTGGATATATCCAGCAGATCCACGGAGAATATTGCAAAGTCCCCGTATTTGCCCACCTCGATGGATCCCACACTATCCTCCAACCTCATGGCCTTCGCGGAGCTGATGGTATAATCCATCAAAACATTTTCTATGGGCAATTTCTGTTCCGGACCCCAGTCTGTATTACCCTGAGAATTTATCCTGGTTGACCCAAAAAGAAGACCGAACATCGGATTAAAGGGGGCGGCAGTCCAGTCGCTTCCGGCGGAAAGCTCCACGCCGGCATCCTGCAAGCTTTTCCAGGGCATCACCCGCTGCACTCTCTCAGGTCCGACCATAGCCTCAAACATTTCATCTCCACCATAAAAATGAGAAGGCTGCATTGCCGCGTATATCCCCAGCGGAGCTATCCTGTCTATGTCTTCCTGGGCAAAGAATTCAGCATGCTCAATACGATGGCGGGAATCCCTCACACCATTGAGTTTCCTGACGTGCTCATACCCATCTATCACACTGCGAGTCGCTCCGTCGCCTGTCGCATGGACACAGGACTGGAGTTCCATCCCGTCAATAATTTCCATAACCCGGTTGAAATTTTTCTGCGACCAGTAGGGTTCGCCGCAATAGTCGGGCATATCGCTGTAAGGCTCAAGCATAAACGAGGTATGGGTGCCAATCACCCCGTCCATATACATCTTGACAGATTCACCCAAAAACAGGTGGGAATTGTAATCCTGCTGACCCAGCTCCTTCCATTCCTCCAGTTCTTTCTTCAGCCCGGCCTCATCATCAAGAGCATCCGGGTCTATATAGTACGAACACACGATCCTCACATTTTGAATTCCTCCCTGCTCATAGAATTTCAAAATCTTCGGGATGAAATTTTCATAAATCTGCATATCATTGAGGGTGGTAACTCCCACTTCCAATGCCATGTCAATCGCTGTGCCCATCGCCTCAAACATTCTCTGCTCTATGTCGCCGCCCATCTCCTCGGAGGAGAAAAAGTCCATGGGATTATATCTCTGGAAGTTGAGAAGAAGTCCGGTTGGTTTGCCGGTGACCTCGTCATGTGTAGGAGTCAGGAACTCGAATGCAGCAGGATTTCTCTCCTGCATTAACGCCAGTGCCTGTGTGTTAACCAGTCCCGTGTGGCCCCCACTTGACCACATGAGCAGGGGGCGATCCGATATGATCTCATCCGCATGCGTCGCATCAGGCATACCGTCAGGGAAAAATCCGAACCTCCATCCGTTGGACATAACAAATGGATCATTTGGGTGATTTTCCCCATACTCAATTATGGCGGCCGACATCTCCTGCAGGCTGGTTGCGTCATAAACATTTTTCATTATCCCCTGCAGCGCTCCCATCCACAATATGTGGCAGTGGTTGTCAACAAACCCGGGGACAACCATATTTCCCCCGGCGTCAACTACCTTTGTATCCGAGTCGATATAGTCCTGGACGCCGCTGTCGTCCCCGACATAGCAGATCAATTTATCCTTGACCGCCACAGCTTGAGCCCACTTATTATCGGGATCGGATGTAAAAATCCGCCCGTTCTTGATAACCAGGTCAGCCTTTTCGCAATCCCCGGCACCTTTTGAACACCCAAATACAAACATAGCGGCAACAATAACCAGAACAACCGCCACCAGAATCCTCATCTTCATCCTCATCTTCATCTTCATCATCAATCACTCCAGAACTTAATTTGTATTTATTCAGACCCATCACTGTAGGAGAGGCTTCCAGCCTCGATTTTCGTGGCAAGATGCCACTCCTACAAGGGAGGACTGAATGCTAGCCTTTGTTTCAGATATTCTTCAATAATCCATATATTTTCCCCAAAAAACCCGATTAACCTCCACGACAGAGCATATTCCGGTTCACTTGAAACTATTATCTTCTTTGTCTCCAAAAGCAATAGAGGGAACATGACCGTAAGGCATTATTTCAACAAGATCGGTGTCAAATAAGGCTCTTTCTATAGCGGATGTTCCGTTAAAACTCTGCGTCCTCCGCGAACTCTGCGGTAAAAAAATACTATCCGGGTTAAATTGCATCTTTCATTTTGTGGGTTTTTTTCTTTATTGCTTCTTTCCTACGGTGCAACGCGGAAAGGAAAGGGGAATGAGCGCGGGAAACACGTAGATCCCTCAATAGCTCATCTTTCAATTCTGATTTGTGAGAATGATCTACTGGAATACCTGAGCTGGAAAAACACTCGATATTGTGTATTACCTCACGTGTTTCTTCCGATATTTCCCTGCAGGATTTGCATTTATCGAGGTGATTTTTAACGACACTCATCATCTCCATATTCAAATTCTCATCTATATATTCGATAAACACAGATTTTATTTTATCACAATCCATTTAATTATTCCCTTCCTTTTTTATCGTGCAAGCTATTCCCAGTTATTGATGACTTTTTTTCACCGCAAAGTCCACAAAGACCACAAAGGTCAAAAATAATTTTCTCTGCGTTCTTTGCTTCTTTGCGGTTTTAATATAATTCCAATAAAAACGACATTATTTATTGAAAACAGTTTATCTCCCGCAGTTTGTTTATCGCCCGGTGGTGAAGTGTCTTTATGGCTGGCACGGAACGCCCCATAATCCCTGCCATCTCTTTCATGCTGTATCCCGATATGTCTTTTAAGATTATCACATCCCTGTAGTCGGCTTTCAGGTTATCAAGCTTTTCAATGAACGGTGCAATATCAGGGGCTGAGGAGTTGTTATATTTTCGCATTTCATCTCCAACAACAGAAACTGCCTTCAATAATTTCTTCCTCCTGTTCAAAATATTCATACAGAGGTTTTTAGCAATCCTATAGAGCCAGGCTGAAAATAATCCATCCCCCCGGAATTGTCCCGCATACCGGAAAGCTCTGAAAAATGTATCGTTTACAACCTCTTTTGCATCTTCCGGGTTTTTCAGGATAACGAGGGCATATTTCCAGATTCCTTCATAATGCCTTTCGAAGAGGATCTCAAGAGCATACTCCTCCCCGCGGGCAACAGCCTGTATCAATTCATTTTCATTGTGCATTTTCAATCTCAATATCGATAATTTCCGGTTCGTCGCGAAGCTCGGCCTTGACCTTGTCCCAGTTGTCATCAGGTAACATTGGATGAGGCGGGGAAAATTCAGCTTTTAGTATATAGTCGTTGTTATTGATTTTAATATCCGTTTTAACATATTGCCGGAGTTTCATTTCCGCAATATCCATTCCGATTATACTTTTTAGATAATTTGTCACGGAACGGAGAAGTACATGGTCTTCAGTTTTCACTTCTATGAACTTGTGTAATTCAGTTTGATCATCCTCCATTACCACCATATATCTGTTGTTCTTAATTATAATGGTGCATTTCTTCCCCCTGCTATTTAAAGTCTTTTCCAGGATTTTTCCTGCAAGCTCAGATGTACCTTCTTCACAGAGAATGTCCACATCAGTCTCAACTTCAGTCTCAATGTTATCCTCAATGTTATCCCCAATTTTATCTATCTGGGGGAGGATATTATATTTATCCTTCAGATATAGAGAGAGAATCTCTATCATCTCGTGAATATAACCTCCCTCCTCGGCGGAGTCCAGGAGATGCCAGAAAAGAGGATTGGCGATTTTTCTGAAGACAGGCCTATTCATATAATTGGACATTGATCTTGCAAAAAATCTCTTCTTGTAAAAATTGCCCGGGATAATATCAATCCATTCGCAAATAACCGGGTCATCTGTGAGCTTTTTTATAAGGGGAAGTATGTCATTCTTTGTCGGAGGAGATTCCTTATTATCGATAATATAGAGCTTATCGCTTGTAATCAGAAGAGATGATGTATCAATATCCTTGAGGAAGCCTGACAACTTCAGGATAAAATCTCCCAGTACTTCAGGTTTAACCTTTATGTTTTTTCCCATAATAAGCTGATCAAACTTCAATATCCCCGCCACCTGCATAAAAACTTCGTCAAGTAATCCGAATCTCTCACCCAGGTTTACCCACTTGGTAAATGCCGGTCTGAATATCCGGGGAATCCATTGTAATCCATGGCTGAGGCTGTATCCCCTTGATATGGTCTTGGCAAGGATGTCGTTGATATTCTTGAGTCCGGAGTTGTCAGGCCGGTATTCTTTTTTTGTTAGTATATCCATCAGGGGAATTCCCCAGGATAGCATGAGACCCAGATCGGCGCAATATCGGTATAGATCCTTACGATTGACTTTTATTTTTATCTTGATAAACTCTGACATACTATTTCTCCTTTTTTTGTTGTCGTCAATATAAATGATATGGCAAAAACGAAAAAGGTTACACCCGTATAAAATTTCGTATCTATTCACCGCAAAGACCACAGAGACCACAAAGGTTATTAAAATATTCAACCTGATTTTACTCATTAATGAACAGGGGTTTTTATCGTTCGGATTTGATTCCTCTCAATTCAAATTCCTTGCAAAGACATTGTTCATTGGCAGATTCAAGAAGTTCGGTTCCTAAATTCGTAAGTGCTTCAATACATACCCCCATGATATTATATGGTGACTTACCTGCGTTTTCCTTTGCGTTCTTTGCTTCTTTGCGGTTTATTCTAAATTTCTTCTTTTAGAATGACAAGTGTTCAAGGGGAATGGAGCTAATAAACTTTGTTCCGAAAACCAAAAAGCCAGAACAGCAAAAATACTGCCCCGACTTGAATGTAAAACCTTCAATCAGGTATTATTCTTATTCCTGAAACAGAAATTTTGGATTGGAATTGCCCAATTTTACACCACTGAGTGTTTCAATTCCACCTTGCGGAGAACTGGGTCCATTCAAATTAAAACTCCCGAACTGATCACTTGCGCCACTGAGAAAATATGCCTCTGCAGTTATCTCACTTGACCCCCCAAGCGCATTTGTATCTTCAGAAATGGGTAGTTTCACCTCGGGCTTCGCGAAGTTAAAAGCTTCTCTTGGATCCTGTATCTCAGGTCCATTGAAATAGCCTGTTACAACTCCGTCCTTGACCTGAGTTGGTTCGCTCTTGGGCTTTGGTGGAGCAGATTTTCTTGTACCGGACATCCCTGAAATATTCTTGGGACCCCCAATAAAACCTATGCCGTCCATTTGGTACACCTCCTGTTAAGGAAACGATCGTCCATTACTTCTCCTTAATAATAACATCAAAACTAATGCTGTGTAAACATGATTTTTGTTAATTATTTGTTAACAAAGGCACAGATCATAGACGAAAATGGTAACATGGGTATCCTATAAAAAATCTGTAGGAGCTAATTTTTCATGACCTTTTTTTTACCGCAAAGACCACAGAGGGTTCAAGGGATTGATACGCCAACGGTCATATTTTCGATTTAAAATGCACCTCGTTTACACCTCATGTTTTTTATACTCCCCATAATAAAACAATAGTACTATTCAGACCTCTCATTGTAGGAGCAATACCCAAGAATTAATGGGTGATGCAGATGTTGGCGCTGGATTATAACCACAATATGAGATGCCCTATGGGATTTATTGACGTTCTCATGCCATTCCGCTTAAAAATGCGTAACTCCTGACCTAATTCAGTGGCGTTGACTGTAGGAGGGGCGTCTCGCCCCGATAAACGGATTGTGGGGGATGAATGATGGATTTGTTTTTTCACCACAGAGGACACAGAGACCACAGAGGGGAATGGGCTTTTGAGAACGGAGTCCGTGATAATAAACCCGCTTCCCACCTCCCATTTCTCGCCTCTATTGCGTGTAGGAGGGGTTTCCTAACCCCGATTTCCAATAGTTTCCTGATTCCGATAATATCGTCCATCGTTGACCGCCGTTGTTCGCCATCGTTTAATGTCGTTTAGTATTGCCCTTGTCGCCTTTGGGAAAAGGCGTGTAGGAGAGGCTTCCAGCCTCGATTTCATACCATTCCCAGGCTGGTCGGGAGACCAACCTCCACCCAAATCCCAAATCTTTATATATTCTTTGGGATAGAGTGAATTGGCCGATAATCATATCAATTTTTGTGTCATCCTGAGCGGAATACGATCTTTTCCTTTCCCGGATAAAACATGGCAAGAACAGACATATACTTGCCTCCGATTTATCCCACAGCGAAGGATCTCATCCCCGGGGATCTACTTCAGAATAATCCTCTTTTTTATCAAGACCTGCTCCATTAAACAATCAGGGCCGAGATTCTTCGCTGTGTCAATCACGAGCATCAAG
>JAIORV010000172.1 GCA_021107945.1 Vulcanimicrobiota bacterium
ACCATGCAAAACAGATAAAATATTTTCATGACATTTTATTGTCATGGGAGTATAGCATCGACAGCAGACTATACAATTTCTTCCGAATGCGGGTTTTCCGTTAACCATTTCTATGTTTTCCATTGGGCATGTTTTTGCGCAAAGTCCGCAACTGATGCAATTTTCACCAACGAAATATTTTTTTGACATATTCACAGTGCCGAATTTCCTGAAAAAGAAGCTAATGATTACGCTAAGGACTGCTCCTATTACCCAGAATTGTGTGTCAACTTTCGTTTTGCCCTCCAGTATCTCTTCTATGGTCTGCTTCGCTCTCTCTTCCGATTTATTTGCTTTCTCTTCGATACTGCTTTTTGAAGGTTTGGAATTAAAGGGTAATACCGTAAAATTCGAAGGCATGACAAACGCACGGGAGCGGCGAATCTCGTATCCCTTCTCCTTCATTTTTTCGCTTGCCTGCCCGACGGCGTTGAAATATCCGCCGTTGCATGTAGCTATTATGAAACATTTTTGCCCTTTTTGGGCAGATGGAATCTTCTCGAAAAATGCATCCATATTTGGGGAATATGAGAAGGCATATATGGGGAAGCCTATCCCGATATATTCATATTGGGTGAGATCGGGCAATTCCTGTATGGTTTCTATGGGGAACATTTCCGTGGGCAAGCTCTTCTCTTCGAAATATTTCTTGTAGCACTTACATACAAATTCCGTGTTACCGGTTCCGCTGAAATAGAATATGGCAATCTTACTCAATGTAGCTCCTCCTTGTGATCATATTTTAAACAAGCGAAAACACGCTTTTTATTTCAGGAGATTTTTTTCTATGAAATGCTAAAAACAACCTTTTATCCCTACTCAAGGCCTCTTAATTTTTCCACCAATAGATGAACTGTGGTTGAGGGATTATCCTTTGCCGGATTTTTATGATCATATTGAGAATACAGTTTGCTTGAATGTCTTATAGCGGTTTCAATTTTATCCTCAAGGAGTTTCAATATTTTTTTATCGTTCTTTTCGTATTCTCTTCTAAAATTTTCATCAAATTTCTCTTTAACTTTCTTGAAAAGAACAGACCTGCTCAGGGGGCTGTCACAGTAGCAAAAGTGCAAATAAAACCATAATTCAAACGATTCGTTGGAATATGCAACACCGATTCCTTCAGACTGAGCGGTCCTGATTGCAGAATTAAAGCATTCATCTGTAAATGTTAAGTCGTCCTTGTCAAAAACGCACCATACTTGGTTGTATCTTTCTTTTTTAGCGTTTTTCCGTCTTTTTATCGCCGTATTTACAACCTGATCCGGTGCCACCGGTTCACAGATAATTTCGATGTTATTCTTTTTTAATTTTATTTTAAACCCATTGAAATAGTTTTTTTCTGTTTCCGTTCCCTGACAGACAATAAGAAATCTGTTTCTTTGCTCCCTGAACTTCACTCTTCTTTTGTAAGAACGATTGTCCCTATTGTATCTTTTAGACATTAATCCATATCACCCGTCAATCTTCGGAAATCTCCCACGAATGGGATTGCGCCATATTTCCCATGAATATAATCCTTTTCAAATGAAGCATCCTTGCGAACCCTGTATTCGGCAAGGGAGTATAAATCCGAGGAGCCATACATATCTTTCTCGACAAACCATACCTGATCTCTTCTGAATAACTTTTTAGACAAAAGTGTCGTGTTGTGGGTGTTGAATATTAGCTGGGCGTTTTTCTTGTTTTCATATGAATTAAATAGCCTGATTATCTCCTGTACGATAATAGGGTGTAAACTTGTATCAAGCTCATCGACAGCCACTATCTGGCCTTTATGCATAGTATCAAGAATTGGGCCTGACAGATAGAAGAGTTTCTTAGTGCCTTCCGATTCATCATCGAGATTGAATGTTTCTATTGATAAACTTTCATTATCTTTATTGTATCTCTTATGGTGTGTATATGTTTCGATGATTTCATTGGTAACTTTTATTTCATCTTCAGATACAATATCCCCCGCCTTTTTTGCAAAATCTTTTATTATCGGCTTGAGGAAAGGAAATATTTCAACATCTATTTCTTTATGCTCGGTATGAATGTTTTCAATGCCAAGGTCGGCAATCTTCATAAGCTCAGCTATTTCATTTTCATACTTTTCATTTTTCATCAAGCGAAGAGTAATTGGAGCCAATTGTTCTGGAGACAGACTGCTTATTACGTTAAAGCGGGAGAACCATTTTATTATTTTCTGTGATATCTCGCCGTTAAACTGGGCGCAAACCGAGAGGAAAAGGGCGTTCTCCCGGGTTTTTTCACCAAGTCCTTTTCCTTCCCTGAATCTTGTTTTGTTATACTCTATATGATTACCTTCCCTGATGAACAGTTTTGTCTCCTTGCTTGTTGGGACATAGTAAAGCCATTCCGAGTGAACTTTTTCCCTGTCAAGCTCAAATCCGTATCTGTATCTTGTCTCCCCTAATATAAATGACATTTCGAAAGCTGAAGGCTTATTATAGGCTCCTTCGCTGAGCCTGAAAGGTGTAACGGGAATTTCTTCAGTTGCCTGTGATTCTTTTGATGAATATAAGACATATTTTCCCATAAATCCCATTGCCTTAAGAAGGTTGCTTTTTCCGCTTGCATTTGCTCCATATATAACACAGCTTTTCAGGAGCCTTCCCGGAAAACCAGGAGATTTAAATGTATTCTCTTCATTTTCCGTATTAGAGGAGGCGACCATACTTAGTGTTACCCGATCCTTAAAGCATAAGTAGTTCTCAACATTAAATTCTATAAGCATATTATTCACACCATTTATTAAAATATGGGACTTATTTAGACATGTTTTTCCGTATTTCCTTTTTAAAAACGAGAATTATGAGAAATTATCTCAAAAAAGGTGTTTTAGAAATAAAAACATCCTTGTATTTTTATCCTCAAAGGCACCTTAAAATATACCGGCAAACCTTGCGACAAATCGGCAAACCTGAAGGTTTGAGCTACTTATGCTCCGTCCTCCGTTCCGCCTACATTACCTCAATAATCCGCCGGCGTTTTTCTTTTCTTGTTAGTAGTCTTTTCACCGCTGATATTATCGCTTCCGATGACATTCCGTATTTTTTCATCAACTCACGGGGTTTTCCCGATTCGCCGTATTTATCGGGCATTCCGATGAACTCCTGTGGAACCGGGTGATTCCTTGCCAGGCTCTCTGCAATAGCGCCGCCGAGTCCGCCGTTTACCTGATGCTCCTCCGCGCTCACCACCGCTCCGCATTTTCTGGCGCAATATGTGAGGGTCTTATGATCCAGGGGTTTTACCGTATGCATATTTATCACCATGCAATGAACCCTCTGTTTCTCCAACTCATTGGCAGCGATGAGGGCTTCATATACAAGGGACCCGTTCGCGACAATAGCCACGTCGGATCCGTCCCGGAGGATGTTAGCCTTCCCAATTTCAAAAGGCGTATCTTTTGTGGTGATTACCGGAATCTTGTCCCTCCCGAACCTGAGATATACGGGACCGGTTATTTTCCCGGCGGCAATTGTCGCTTTCCTCGTCTCCTCGTGGTCACATGGTGCGATTACAGTAAAGCCTGGAAGCGCTCTCATCATCGCTATATCTTCCATCATCTGGTGAGTCGCTCCGTCGGGTCCCACGGATATTCCCACATGTGTGCCGGACAACTTAACATTTGAATTGTTGTAACCGGCGGAAACCCTTATCTGATCGAATGACCTGCCGGGAATGAACGCGCCGTATGTGGCGGCATATGGAATTTTGCCAACGAGGGACAATCCGCATGCGACTGCCACCATGTTCTGCTCTGCAATGCCCATCTCGTAAAATCGATCCGGGAATTCCTTCTTGAAATATGAGGTCCGGGTGGAATCGGTGAGATCTCCGCATAGAACCACAACATTCGGGTTTTCCCTGCCTATCTCCACGAGTCCCTCGCCGTAGCCGTTTCTTGCGGGGGACATTATAATATCGTCGTTATATATATCTTCAACAAGGTGCATATTTTTATTAAGCATGATTGTCTCCTTAGTATTTACTCATAATTCATTTGTATTTGGCAAGAACCATATTCAGCTCTCCAAGCGCAATCTCAGCCTGCTCTTTATTTGGGGGTTTACCGTGCCATTCATGGTTGTCTTCCATGAACGAGACTCCTTTTCCCATAATTGTCCGGGCTATTATAACGCTGGTCTTTCCCTTTACATCCCCCGCCTTATTAAATGTTTCTATAAAATCCCCGATATTATTACCGTCACATCTGAATACCTCGAGACCGAATGCCTTCAGTTTGCCGCCAAGTCTTTCCAGACAGGACACATCTTCCGTGCGCCCGTCAATCTGGAGGAAGTTTCGATCAATAATGACAGTCAGGTTATCCAGCTTATAACGGGATGCAATCATAAAAGCTTCCCAGCAGGATCCCTCTTCAAGTTCGCCGTCTCCCATCATACATATAACATTATTGGGATTTCCATCCGATTTCAATCCCATCGCCATTCCAACCGCCACCGATATTCCCTGCCCCAGGGATCCCGCCGAGACTTCAACGCCGGGTGTGTCCAGCCTGTGGGGATGCCCCTGCAGTCTGGTTCCAATCTGCCGAAGTGTTTTCAGCTCCTCCACTGGGAAGAAGCCCGCGTTGGCAAGGGCAACGTATAAGATGGGGCAAACATGTCCGTTTGAAAGGACAAAACGGTCTCTTTCCTCCCATTGTGGATTCTCGGGGTCATATTTCATCAGCCCGCCAAAATACAGGGCGGTGAACATATCTGCCGTACCCAGAGGACTTCCTGAATGCCCTGATTTTGCGTGTGCGAGCATTTTGATAAGATCGATTCTCATCTCGACTGCCTTTTTTTTAAGTTCCTTTTTTTTCATATATACCCCCTTGTGAAGTGCTAATCTTTCATGACATCTCCTCAACCTCCGATGGGGACTGGATTTCAGAGGTCAGGAGATGTCCCGGGACAAGGTCTTCAAGCTCCGTTGCTTTGCCTCGGACATCCGGTTTAGAGGTTTTTCAAATATATGGAAGGGGGAAATGAGAAGCGAGAAATGAGAAAAGAATTTCTCAACTCTCGTCTCCCGATTCTCTTTTCTTATTTCCACCACACCATTAACCTTCAGAATCTGGAAGCCTCTGAAGAGGCTAAGACGGCGTGGTTAAGCCATTCTCTCTCCACCACAATAAATTGTGGTGTTGTTCTAAAAAACAATTGCTGTGTTGTTCTAAAATTAATAGTTGCATTATTGTCAATGCACTCTAAATATCACATCCATTTCCATATAAATGTATATAAAGATTAGTGTGAAGTGGGAGATGGGAAACGTGATCCGTCCTCTGTATTCTTTATTTCCTCATTTCCTTGCACCATGCTTTTTAAGTATTTTCACCAGTTTTTTTTGTCCAAATTTTTCAGCCATTTTAAGTGGGGTGTCTCCGTTCCGGTCTTTTGCGTCAAGATCCGCTCCCTTTTCTATCAGGGTCTCAACGGTTTTTTCATATTCTCCTCCCTCATCGATATATTTCGCCTTTATGGCATAATGGAGAGGCGTATGCTCCCACAGGCAGTCGGACTCGTTGATGTCGCATCCCTGTTCAATGAAAAATTCGGCATTTACCACATTTCCGCGGTAAGCTTCAATATGGAGTGGTGTTCTGCCGGTTGTATCTTTCAATGTAACATCCGCTCCTTTTGAGACAAGATATTTCACCAATACAATATTATCCGCTCCCCAATGAAGAGGAGACCATTTCTGATCCGTCCTGTCTCTCAGGTTTACATCAGCGCCCTTTGAAACGAGCATTTCAACAAGTTCAACCGCACCATTCCCCTCAAGCATTATAATATGTATCGGCGCCCTGCCGCTTTTATCTGTCATATTAATTAAATCAGGATTTTTATCCAGGAGTCTTTTTGCCTCTTCTACATTATTTTTACCAACGGCCGAATTCAGCTCTTTAAGAGTTTCCATTTTTTCAGGATCCATTTTTTCCAATTTTTTATTTTTTTCTTTACCTGTTGGGAGGGGTGATTTTGCAGGATTTTTTTCCTTGCCGGGATTATTGCGATTGATCGATGTCTCTGACTCGATACAAGAAAATTGAAGTAGAAAAATTAATATAAGTGGTACAATATACTTACTCATAAAAACAGTGCTCCTTGAAATTTCCTTTTTCCTGTTAATAGGGTGTGTTTATTATAACAGGAAAAAGAGAATATCCACCGTAAAATAGTTTATGGAAAAATCAGAACCCACTAAAAATCATCATAAATTAAAAATTATTGGCATAATTCTTGACAAGAGAATTCTTGCAGTGGTGTTCTTGTTCCTTTTTATCGGGGCATTCCTGACACAAAATTATCTTTTCATAAAAAGCGACACGGGTCCCAGCTCAACCGACAATCATTTTCCCAACGCAATGAATTGGAATGATGTACTGTTTTATAATAGCACTTATGACCTGACAAAGATCCGCTTTCCCCCGGTATTGTATTTTACAACACAAACATTCTTTCTGTTGAGGGGAGTTACACTGGAGAGCGCCCGCATTAGTCTTCTTGTTTTTGCAGTCATATTTTTGCTCTCAATGTTCGGAATAGGCTATGAATACGGTGGATATTATTCTGGAGCTGCTGTTCTCGCCCTGTCTGCATCATCTCCCCTTCTGATGCAGATCTCGCGATCATATCTTCCTGATTTTCCCCAGACTGCAATGACCGCTCTTGCATTTTATCTGCTGATGAAATGCGATTATTTCAAGGACAGGAAATATTCGATCCTTTTTGGCATCGCTCTTTCTCTTGCCTTTCTTACAAAATGGTCAACGGCATTCTTCATGTTTATTCCTCTGCTATGGTTTGTAATCCCATGCATATTCAAGTCAACAAAATCTTTTTTTTCATTTCTGATTTTTATGATTCCTGCGTCCATAACAGGCGGAGGAATTATTCTATTCTTCAAACTTATTCGCGCCGACGCCCAATGTGGGTTGTGGTATTTGTATTTCATTCTTATTGTTTTCGTACCGGCAATTCTCACATTTTTCCTATTAAGATACCTGGAGCGAAAAAATGCAACTAAAAAAAATACAATTGAAACAAAAATCAGAGAAGAAACAGATGGGGACAGAAATGACGAAATTGAAGCAATAGATAAAACATCATCCAAAAAAATAGAAATAGATGGAGAAACAAGTAGAAACAAAGACGGCGATATAGCCTGTAAAAACAAAAATCTCACAGAGTCAGGCTTCCGGCAAGTTATTAATATTGCATATATGTGCCTCATTTTTATTGTTGTTACTATGCCCTGGTATTTCTGGGTGGGACATCACCTGAAAAGACAATTCTTAAGTCATGCTCTAGTTGATAGCAGAAACTATGCACAAAATTTTGATGTAATTTATAATATGGTAAAGGGAATGTTTAACTTCGCCCCCGTGCTGATGGGAATAGGCTTCCTGTTTATCCTGATCTGCAGTGGAAACAGGTATCGACGGTTTATATTACCCGTAAGCCTGGTTTTGACCGCTCTATTAATGGTGAGGGTAGGTTTCCCGGAGGAAAGATATGTATTGGCGCTTATTATTTTCGAGGCGGCACTTGCCGGATGGTGGATCGCTCATACAAGATGGTTCAGGCCTCTGCTTGCAGGCATGATGATCATACTCTCTATTTGTTCGATGTTCGCATGGATGGCACTTCCCCGGGAGACTCCCGGGAAAACAAGATACCAATTGTGGAAAATTGAGTTAAATTTTTCCGGATCCCCGCAGAATGATAGTTATGATATGAGCGAACTCACAACCTGGGTTCAACCCACACGAAAAGGCAATAAGTGGAAAATGATCGTTTTCAGGTTCAAGGAGTTGCCTTTTGATACTGAGTATTTCCAATTAAAAGCGTTAAGTCGTGGCAGAAGACTGGAGTTAATTGAAAACTGGGAAGAAGGCAGGATTGAGATGATGGAAGAGCAGATCGTTCAGATGAAAGCCGGAAAAATATGGTCTACAAGGAATATTGACTATATTTTTATTTTTTATAAATCCGGGCAATCACCGGATGAAATTACAAAGAAAATACTGGACATTTTGCCGGAGAAACCGGAAGAGACGAAGTCCTTCGACCTGGGGAAAGGATATAAAGCTACCGGTATCAGGATGGAGAAATAAAAAAATTACAAGCCAATCTTCCCTCTTTTCGAGACTTGCTTTCCAATAATTGCAGAAGAAAAGCAACAAGGCTATTCTATGAATACGGGACTATCCGGGATAGTTCAACTGGACTATTGGGACTATTAATAAAAATAGTTCTTTTGCACATGCAGAATAGGTCATTTGACCAAGTCAGAGATTTCCATATAAGGGAAGAATATTACATAACGGAATGTATTTTCCCGCTAACCTGAAATTATGGGGGATAGGCAGGGAAAATTTTATGGGCTACATATAGCTATCTCTCCCAGAGCCCATGGCCCTGAAATGGGCCTTTTTTTTTAACTATTCAGCCATGCCATTTTCATGTTTACATGACGTTTCGTTTATATCTCTGCGTCCTTTGCGTCCTCTGCGGTGAATAGTAACTTTTTTATTTATTAATAATATTATTCTCAATAATAAGCTCGAGAAGATCCCGGGCAATCAATTCATGTCCTTTTTTGTTTGGATGCATTACATCTATCAGCACTTCTTCATATGGGTGATCATTCCATCCCTTCAACAAGTCGAGAAAAAGAAATCCTCTCTCCTGTGCGCTTTCTTTCATAATTCCCCTGTAATCCTCAATTGTCTTTCCATAAGCCTGCAGGGGCATTGATATTGTAATAACATCTGCCCCCCGTTTCTTTGCCTCGTCTTGTATATCTTTCAGATTCTTTCTCAATTGTTTTGCGGTGACTCTGTTTGTCTCACTTCCTCTGTCGGGAGACATAGCAAATTTGGGATTTGACCTGACACGGGCATTGAGGATTGCTTGTTTGAATGTGAGATAAATATTGCTTTTATATAACAGTCTGAATATGGGAGTCAAGATTACGCCTGGAGCGCGTTGGACATCTTGCTTCCATTCCATCTGTGGATCGTCGTTAAAGGAGATAATGATGAGATTGGGGGAAAATTTCCATCCTCTCTCCTTCATAAACGTCGCCGCCTGGTGTGTTGTATAACCACTGACCGCCCCGTTTATAAACCGGACGTCCTTCTGGGGATATTTCTTCCTTAAATCTCTTGAGAGAATCGCACCGAATGTCTCATCATCGGCAACACCAAAACCGAACGCCGAGGAATCACCCAGAACCATTACCCGGTATTGCCCCGGTGGTTTTTTCATGGAAATCTCCGGACTCCTGAAACCATGAGAGTTCGTAAAAACCTTGTCTTGTAACAAATTCATATTTAGCAAGCCGGGTGATAACTCCCAGAAAAGGGTGGGGTGAGGACGATGCATCAATTCCTCCACCTTGAGATAATGGGACATGGCACATTCGGTACAGGTAAATATAAATACAAGGGAAAGCACAATTGACAATGCCTTTTTCCATCCCTTCAATCTGTAAAAGAAGAGAAAATCAAGGCAAAGGTAAAATGTAATGCAAGCAAGAAGCATAGCAATGCCCGCATCCCTTACGATGCTGTGGGGATAGCTGATAAGGGTAGAGTAGTAAGGAAGCAGGGGCGGATATTCCCCTTGTTTATCAGCCAGATGAAAGTTGCCATAGAATTCAATGAAATGGCGTATATAGAAAAATGTGGCAAGTAAAAAAATAACGATCATAACAATATAAAGAATTCTTAAAATGGGAAATGGGCGTTTCTCTTTTTTTACGCCTTCATTTTGTTCACTGACCTTGTTCTTACCGAGTTCTTTATTCTTCTTATTATTATTCTTTTTCTCCATCCTTGATTGTAAATTCCTCCGGTCTTTCCAGGGAAATCCTGCCTGTTTTGCCTTCCCTGAACATCTTTAATATCTGGATGCATGCCTTATCGACATCAATTCTTCCACCGGCTTTCAGGATTCGTCTTGTATGTGTAAATTCCTTTAGAACCTGCAGGGGGTCCATTTTTGTGTAATCTTCATTTGAATCGCCAAATATTGATGAATTGAAAACCTTCTTGTTAATAAGGAAGCTTATCAATTTCAATACGATTTCTTCCACGGGGAGGATCTCCTGTTTGATTATTCCTACCGCTCCCAATTTCCAAGAGGCTTCTGGCAAATCGATCCTGGGGGGCATAATCCCCGGAGAGTCGAGTATCTCCATGCCGTCTTTTAATTTGAGCCATTGTTTACCTCTCGTTAACCCGGGCTTTTTACCCGTTTTGGCTCTTTTTTGAGGAGCAAGAATGTTGATCACAGAAGATTTTCCAGCGTTCGGCACTCCCACCACGCCTATTCTGAAAGCTTTTTTAATGTAATAATTCCGCCCCAATGCCTTTCTTTCCAAGTATTTATCCTGGTGTTTTTTGAGAAAACCTTGCCTTTGCAGATCAAGAAACTTCAATAGTTTTTTTCTGCCGGCTCCCGTCTTACATGAAATGAGAACGGCATTAATTCCCTTGTTTTGGAAATATGATATCCATTCCATATTTATCTTCACCGATGAAAGATCTTCCTTATTCAGAAGATAGATTATAGGCTTGTTTTTAAATAGCTCACCAAGGATTGGGTTCATAGAAGAAAGAGGACACCTTGCATCAAGGACGTTAAGAACGACCGAGATGCTCTTGAGGTCGGAAGAGAGTGAATCTACCGCTTTTTTCATATGTCCGGGGAACCATGATATTTTCATTTTTGTATCAATTCACTGCACAGACCACAGAGTCTGGAAATTACAAACATTTCTTTTGATACCCACTTTGAGCTTCTTGGGGCAGGTAGGGTTGGGTCATTTGCAGATTTTTTTTATTTTAACTTCCTCCTTATGAAATGACAAGCATTTTGGAGGAGTGAATAGTTTCTCGTTTTATCAGAATCAATTTATTTTCCGGCGTTTTCTGTTTTACTTAAACCACACAAAAGATTCCGGGGGCCAGAACCTCAACGCCGCTTTACCGCGGATCTTTTTCATTGATACGGGTCCCCATACCCTGCTATCTTCGCTGTTCTCGCGGTTGTCGCCCAGTACAAACACCTCGTCCGACGCAAGCTCGAGACTCTCCATGTCGCCCAGATCGTAAGTATTTGCAATATAGGGCTCATCAAGAGATTTGCCGTTTATATAGACTACTCCGTCCCTTATCAGAACCTCCTCATTCGGGAGTCCGATAACCCTCTTGATGTAATCTTTCTGCGGGTTTCCGGGGCAGCTAAAGACAACGATTTCTCCTCTTTTTGGACTATGAAAACGGTATGTGAAAAGGTTTACAATTATCCTGTTGTTTGTATCAAGAGAAGGAAACATTGACTGTCCCTGTACAACAGAAACCCTGCCGATGAAATTGATAATAATAAGGGTAAGCACTACAACCTGGAGGGAGCAAATTGCCATTTCCTTGAAGAATGAAGCGATCTTTTGCTTTATGTCTAATTGACCTGACTCTGACAATTCATCGGAAGCACCTTCAGTATCTTCCATAATTACCTCAGTAATTACCTCAGTAATTACCTCAGTTTTATCGCAGGATTCATTTTCCTCGATTTCCATGTTTCGCTCCATTTTCAGATTATTCCGGTGACTCATAATTGTATGCATTCAAGCTCTATTTCAAAATTCTGATCCTGCTAATCGGTAAAATTATCAGCACCGCCTTACCCACAACATTCTTCACAGGAAGAAATCCCCAGACATGGGAATCCGCGCTGGAAGGCCGGTTATCACCCATAACAAAAAGGTTCCCGGAAGGCACTTTCATCGGAGGATAGTAATAATCCGGCTCAAACTCCACGTATGGCTCATCTTTGGCCTCTCCGTTAATAAATACTTTCCCGCCCCTGACGGAGATTGTGTCGCCCTCCAGAGCCATAACCCTTTTAATAAAGTCTTTTCCTTCGGCGTTTGCCTCCGGCGGTGGCTTGAAGACTACAACATCACCGTATGTGGGTTCTTTTAGCTTGTAAATAAATTCATTGACCAGGATATAATCCTTGACTTTGAGTGTGGGGATCATCGAACCTGACGGAATATAAAATGTCCGAAAAAGGAAATGAATTATAAAAAGCGCCGCCACACCCGCGATAATAATTGAATCAACATATTCAAGTACTACGCGGCGAGTTTTTGGATTCTTACGGCCAAATTTCGGAAAAACAAACGTGGCGCCCCTTCCGACACCCAGCATAAGGATTAATACAGCCAACTGCTTTGCAGTCAATTTAATATTCGCTCCTTATTTAAACCTTTTTTCCTTGACTCGAGTCGCTGCCTTACCAATTCTTTTCCGCAGATAGTAAAGTTTGGCTCTTCGAACATCTCCTCTACGCTTGATCTCAATGTTTGCCAGGCGGGGAGAATGGATGGGAAATGTTCTCTCTACACCGATTCCATGACTTGCAATCTTGCGAAGAGTAAACATCTCATTCACGCCGTTTCCGTTTCGGGAAATGCATATACCTTCGAATGCCTGTAACCTTTCTTTTCCTCCCTCGACTACCTTTATCTGGATTCTGACTGTATCGCCAGGTCCGAGGTCGGGGATACTCTCTTTCAACTGTTGTCTTTCGATAATATCAATAAGATCCATTTTTTTACCCCTTTCGTGGAACTTATCAGCTTGCTGATTAAATATTTCAACCGGATAAGTATGCAGTATATTATAAATTTTCATTGCCCCGTTGGTGTATTATTATTTGTACATAAAAAATTCACCCAATGGGCAAGGGAGATTATAACATGTTTTTAACATATTGGCAATAACATTCTGAATATTTATATTAAAGATCGTTGTTTTGCCGCAAAAGTCATAAGGGGGAATAGAAATTGGAAGCATGGTGGTTGGGGTTCCTTTCATTTGGGCTGTCCAAAAACTTAGCAGAGGCATTATACCATTTTGCTGTTAAATTTACCACATGGGTGAAAACTGGTAGCTGCGGCGTCCCCGGAGGAGAAAATGTGAAGAGTAATTTTGATCGGTAATATAAATATTTCTTTCTTTATTGTTTTGGAAATACCAAGTAAGGACTATTTGTCTCTTCCCATTTACACATTGATTCATACAGTTTTGTTTCCCGGAAGAATCTTAAATCATATCCCAACCTCAAAGCTTTTTCCAGTATGTCCGGATTAACCTCACCGGTATTATTCGAGCCCCATAGTTTCATTAAGCCGATTGACAATATCCATACCATATCATGCCCACAGCAGATCAGCCAGGGGTTGATTTTTTTACCCTGTAATTCATCAATTTCTCTTTTGATCTCGTTTTCATCAATTTCATGTTTATTTGAATTATCTTTTACTTTTTTAATAAGAACTCCAATGTCAATCGTCAGTTCATCTTTTTTAATGAATTTACTGAATTTTAAATCTTTGAAATCAAGTTCAAGATTTCTCTTTAAAGATATCCATCTCAAATGCCCGATAGGCTTTGAACACTTTAACATTTTTCGGCGAATTTCTTTCCCGATTTCGTTCTTTGTCCCGGTCAGCTTATCAGGGGAGCCGAACTCGTTGATTATTTTTTCAAGTGTCGGGCTTTTTAATATCATCGATTCAACATCATGCGTGTCGGTCAGGAACAGGTTCAGGCTTTCGTGAGATATTCCGTCAACCTCCCGGAAGTCATTATCAATTATTGCCAGAAATCCACCAAAACCATCTTCCTCCAGAATCTCCAGTATTTTGACGGCATTTTCCTTTCCTTCTGCAATGATGATTTCACATAATTTATTATCCACAAAATTTTCAAACAGATTTGAATCCGTTTTCCCCTCTACAATCATGAATGATCCCTTGAAGATCTGGCGTTGCATACGGATTTCATTTGCCTTGATATTAGGACCGAGAAGTTCTCTCATTCCCCGACTCCTTTTAATTCCACTGTCAACTTCCATCTCTCGTTTATTATCTGTGGCGAATGGGTGGCAATCAAAAAATCCAGGTTTACCATTTTTGCAATTCTCTGTAAATCTCTTATGAAGTCCTTTTGCCATGCCACATGTAATGATATCTCGGGCTCATCAATCAGAATCATTGATCCTGGATTTACTTCAAATAACATGGCGTAGAGGAGGACGAGTTGATGTTGCTCGCCAGATGAGAGATCAGAGGGATTTATAATATTTCCGTTATTATCCGTGAATACGAATCCCTTTTCTTTGCTTATAGACATCTCTTTATATGAAAAATGATTATTTATTATTGTTTTCATAAGCTCAATTTTATCGGACATTTCATCAAAAATACTCAGTTTCTCTTCCGTGTCATTTATATATAATGATAAAACCTCTTTTTTTGCGCTATCGATATCACCCATGGGAATTTCTACTCCCTCATCTTTCTCAAGAAGTCCTGTGTCCATAAGTTTTCTTCTTCTTTTTTCCAGATTATTAAGCTCTTCCCTGAGATATCTTTCATCAAGCTTTTCATTATTGCTTAATTGAAGAAGCCTGTTAGGAAAAGTACTATCCAGCTTTTGAGACAATTCCGCCGACTCTGCAAGTTTAGCTTCTATTTTTTTTGATAATTCTTCCGAATATTTTTCTACAACCTTAGTTTTTCTCGGATTGATTCTACGACTTCTATGTGTTCCTTCTTCAGGTATTATCAACAATCTCTGTGTTTCAATGAAATAGATTGGAGGAGATTCAATAATATTTTCAAGCCATTCAGGTTTATTCATTGGCAGGTTGAAATTGTAATGTTTCATTATCTGACTTAAAGAAATTATCCTCCCGGACCTATCATCTATCCACCTTTCCCGTCCAATTCGTGATAAGTTAGGCATTATTTCTTCTATCATTTCAATGGAAAATTCATGCTTTAATAATTCAGGAAAAAAATCAAGTTGTTTGTCAGAACCGTTTTTTCCAGGGTAAATTAAGGGTTGTTTTCCAGGCTTTTCATAAATGAATAAAAAACCCGGGATTTCAACTGGATCATTTTCACTTTTTTTCTTTATAGAGTAAACAGAAGAGTCATCAAATATCAAATCATACTTATCAAAAGGAATCTTATGCAAAATCTCAAGATCAAATGAAAAAGATGCCTTAATCAACTTCAATATATTCGTCTTCCCATACCCGTTCGGTCCGTGGATTATTGTTATATGCTCGTCCAGATTCAAAGGAATTGTATAATCGAACATCCCAAAAAGCTTTTTAACTGAAATTTCCTTTATTCGCATTCATATCACCCGACTATTAAGATTAAGACTTACGCAAATGTCATTCAGAAACCTGTGTTGAACCCCGGCCTTCTCCGGAGCAGGCTTGTTTCAGTATTTGTTTCGGAATCTGACAATGACACCGTTTGATTAATAGAGCCTGAAACAGGTTCAAAATGACTATTAACATTTAATAACATTTTTACGAATACCAAGTCTATCTGATTTACCTGTGAGGATTAGCTTTAACAATCTGTGTTTGTTTCTCTATTCCCACCCATCATCCTTTATGTAAAAAGAGGATTAAAATGCAAGGAGAATTATATTTTCTTCGGTGGGGATATTTCTATTAGTTAAGCCATTTATCGGGACGGGGACGTCCCTCCTACAGATCTGACATTCGTCATCCGTTCCCCTTTGTGGTCTTTGCGGTGAATAAACATATCCGGCATCCGATTTCCATTCTTCTTTGCATTTTGCAGGATTACTCAAACAAGGAATCAGAAGGAATGTTGTAGAAATTTTCATATTAAAATAATGCTAAACAGGTGAATGAAAATGCGAGATACCACTGCCAATAAGAGTAAAGTCAAAGAGATATTTGATGAAATCGAGCAAATCGCTCCTTACCTCAAAGATGAAAATCGTGATGACTATGTTGAATTCCGTAAAAGATTCGGCGATATTCTTCCGCAATGGACGGAGTATTCAATATCACCTCTGAATGAAGAGTTGGGAATAATGACCCGGGGAGTAGGCTCGGATTTCGAGGATGAGATAAAGTCATATCTTAAAGCTTCCGGTATTATGGAAAAAAATATAAGATTTTTCGACAGCGTACGACGTTATTTTCCAGATGTTAATATTCTGGCAAAAAGAGATTTTAATATCGAGAAAACATTCAATTTTACATTTTACTGGCAGCATCTCATTCCGATTCGCCATCTTCTTCGTCTTGGGGCAAGGTATAAAATTTCAAAAGATGTTCTTGGATTCTTTGAAGAAGCGGCGCTTTTAATGAGAAGTCAGTCGGTTTATATCGGGATGGGATTCAACCCTCCCGATGATGTATCTTTCAAAGTTTTCTTTGCCAATTCTTTAAGGAAAAGCACTTCATACATAGCTCCAGCGTTGTCCGCGCTAATGGCGAAGCTGGGACTGTCGGCCAAGGCAATTAACTATTTCATCGGGTTTCATAACTTCCTGTTTCCTGTTGCAACAGGAAGTGTTTTTACATCCATAGGATTTTCCGATAAAATTCCACATTCCGTGAAGCTGGACTATGAAATCGTGCCCCTTCAGCATGCTCTTCAGATGATGCGAGCATTGGATCTCGCTGAGGACCAGGAAGACAGACTGAAGAAAACAATGGAGATACTGGACATAAAAAGAATCACGTATGTCGGGATAAAATTCTCACCCGGAAGGAAACCCGGAATTAAATTCTATTTCGACAGACGATATAGCGAGAAGAATCGCGATAATCCCGAGGTACTCGCCGATTTTCTGCAAAATTCAATATGGACGCCATGAAAGATGTCTGGGGCTATGAGTGAGGGTATCGATAAACCTCAAAATTCTGGTTCTTGAAGGTCGTTATTTTACCACAGAGGGCACAGAGTTATCGCCGTTTTAATTAATTGTTCCCTGCGAACTCTGCGGTTTTTACTGTGATAGAACATTACCTGGATCCCAACTTCAATTCTCCGTCTTCCGACTTCCAGTTTGTGCCTTCTTTTTATCATGTTGTTTACAAAAAATTAATATTTTCACCCTTTACTATTCTGGTAAAGTCGTGATATCATGGATGAGATAGGAAAAGAGCAGGAGTGTGATTTTTTATGATGCAGCTTCCTGGCGGGTTTAATTATCCCTACGGAGGTACAGTGCCATCCGGTTTTGGTTACGGAATGACCCCAAATCCGAATACAATGAATTACCCCGGTGGATTTGGTTACGGGATGACCCCAAACCCAAATACAATGAACTTCCCCGGTGGATTTGGTTATTCAATGTCACCTAATCCCAATACAATGAATTTCCCCGGTGGGTTCGGATACGGCACATCCGCCGTTAACGGAGCTTTCCCCGGTGGCTTTGGATATGGAATGCCAATGATGGGTTACGGTAACGTCGCCGGTGGCATGCTGGGAGCCGGCATGGGTGGAATGGCCGGCGGCATGTTTGGCGGAGCTCTTGGAATGGGAATCGGAGGCGCATTTGGAAGCGCATTCGGTCCAATGGGAATGGGTGTCGGCTCAATGCTTGGAGGTCTCGGTGGCGGAATGCTCGGCGCCGGATTAGGCTCACAGATGGGCTGGAATATGGGATTCAATTCCCCTTATATGTTCTAAAAAAAATATTATTTTATCTATTATGTATAATGAAAACCGAAGTTTACATTTCCGGTTTTCTCATGATAAACATGGTAAATACAAAATAATTATGATACAGGAGTGATGAAAATGTTTGGAATGCCAATGATGGGTATGGGCATGGGCGGAATGATGGGCATGGGCATGATGGGTATGGGCGGCATGGGCATGATGGGCATGGGCGGCATGGGTATGGGCATGGGCATGATGAGTCCGTACATGGGCTATGGTAACATTGCCGGAGGAATGATGGGAGCAGGCATGGGTGGAATGATGGGCGGAATGCTCGGAGGTGGGCTTGGAATGGGTCTTGGTGGAGCCCTTGGAAGCGCCTTCGGTCCCATGGGAATGGGTATCGGAGCTATGCTCGGCGGAATCGGCGGAGGAATGCTGGGCGGAGGAATCGGAAGCCGGATGGGCTTTGGTATGGGTTATAACTCGCCGTTCATGATGTAAGTTCATCATTTATATAATTTAACGGTATTAAAAAAGGACACATGGGTTATATGTGTCCTTTTTATTATACACTTTTAAACTTTCTTCCGGGGACTCACTTGGCGAAGAATCTCCACAATTTTATTTTAAAGGAAGACTTTAGCATGGAAATATTTACTTGTAATCAGGCTCCATGAGTCGCACTATGCCGTTCCATCCAAATGATTTCGCTCCGTGCCCGTTTCCTTTTTGAGGGTCAAAATACTCGGAAAAGCCTGCAGTGTCGAGTAATTCAAAGGCGGAGTCCTTAATCCTGTTCGCCATTATTTGTGCAGGTTTATAACCGGGGTTCTTTTCCTGGAATTTCTGAAGCCCCTTCCATACAAAGAAATTCACATTTGTCCAGACGTTGCCTCGCCAATATTCCCCACCGCTAAAGAGGGGATCATCAATTGAAGTTGTGGGTATGGTATGTTTCGTATTAAATTCATCCGGGTTCATAAGATGTTTTTCTATCAGATGCTTACCATGTTTCTCTCCATCAAGCATCATGGGGTAAAACATAGCGGCGCTTTTCACATCGGACTTTTTCTCGTTTTTTCCGTGCAAATCCACATATTTATCGCCATCCCACATCTTCTTGAATATTGCCTTACTCGTGGCATTGGCACGTGACTTGTATAGCTTTTCTCCCTCTTTATCTCCCACTTCACCGCAAAGATTGGATAATGACTCCATATTAAGGGCATACAGGGTGTTAAAGTCCACCGGCTCCACGTTAAACGAGTCATTTTCAAATATCTTGTCCAGATCCCAGCCTACTTTTTTACATTTGCTAAGCACATCGCATTTTTTCTGGTTGATATGCATTTTGTCCCCGTTTTCCACACCGATGGTTTCGTCCCAACGTTGTGAATGATCCCATCCACTCTCCCACTGGTGGATGATGGAAATCAGATTGTCGCCGTCAGGATCGCGCTTATCGTGAAGGTAGTTATAATAAGCTTTCATCGCCGGCAACATTTCCTTGACAAATGCCTTATCGCCTGTAGCTTTGTAAACTTCCTCGACTGCCGAACCCAATATCGGGGGTTGTGTAATATCAGAATGATCTTTATATGACCAGAATGTGTTGGCAAATTTCTCTCTTTCACCTTGGGGAACATCTGCACCATCGGGAGTTTTAAGGAAATTTTCGAATGCTTCTTTCTGATCCGGAGATAGTTGTTGAGCGTCGCCCCGGAAATAATTCATATGAGGTATAAAGCCGTCGGGGTGCTGATTGGCTACGACGGAGCGGAGTTCTTCCTTTGCCGTTCCAGGCTCTCTTTCGGAGAGAACCATGGCATGAAAACACGAATCCCAGAGCCACTGCTTGCCTTCATAGTTGACGGTTTGATCAACCACCTTGCTCGGAGTGGTGAATGTATGCCCTTCTATTGTCATCCTGTTGCCTTTTAAAATATCAAATGCTTTTTCAATGACGCGGGCGTTCCTGGCATCGACATGGGGTTTTGGCTCTTCTATATTCTTCACCGCCCCGGCTTGTCCGGATTCATGGGACATGTCAAGAATTGTGGAGGGATGTTTCTCTTTCTCCGGCGTTATTGTACATGCACCATCCTTCTCTGCCTGTTCTTGTGCCGGACTGGAGCTTTTCCCAGTTGTCAAAAGTGGTTTTTCATCAGCGATTGAACGACCGGAAATCGTCACCGAGTCGCCCTTACTTGCAGGGGAATCTCCCTTGGCGACTTCTGTTTTTTTTATTGAAACCGGTGAGATTTGAGAAAGTCCTGATACGTTATTTATTTTATCCATATAACAACACCCCTATAATAATTGTCCATAGTGTCCCATTAGATATTCTACCATTACTCCCACTAAAAAGCAATTCGAAAGAAGATCCCCGGCGTGTCATCCTGAGCGAAACACGATAACCTTTCTTTACTGGATCAACCCTGGCAGGAACAGATTTTACTTACCTCCGATGTATTCCACAGCAAAGGATCTCCACCCCCGGGATCTCCTTCAGAATAATCTTCATTCTAACTGAGACCTGCTTCCTCTATACCATTATACCATTGAGGTTGAGATTCTTCGCTGAGCGAATCACAAGCATCAAGAAAATCTCGTCATTGAGAAAGTCGTCGGAGTTAAGCAATTCATTCTTGATCCGCTCAGAATGACAGCTTGCACGCCTTTTTTTAATTCGGAACACAAACAATGAAAGCCGGATTCACAACCCGGAACCCATAGGTTATTTATATCCTTACCAGGAATGAACTGCACTCACAGGAGACTGGAGTATTCTTCAGAGTATGGAGCCGGTATTATTCTTTCTTCTCCTCTTTATCTTTCTTATACTCCTCGTGCATATCTTTTAATGCGGTTGCGGTTTTTGAAACCAGATCCGGCATTGAGTCAAATATCGCCTCGATGCTTGTTTTCTTCCCCACATTCATCAGGTGAACCTCGTTGCCTGATACTACGAGGAATGCAACGGGCTCAACAGACATTCCAACTCCGCCGCCGCCTCCGCCTTCCATGTCTTTGCTTTCCTGTTCTTTTGCACCGCCGCCGCCGATGCCGAATCCCATCGAAACTTTGATCACGGGTATCACGGTAACATCACCGATCTGGATATGCTTTCCCACCACGGTATCTGTCTTTACCATGTCTTTCAGTGTTGATGTTATTACACTGGCCACATTCTCGGTTATGCCTTTCTCTGCCATAATAACGACCTCCTTGGTTTTTTTTACTAAACGGGCTTAATTTCTTCAGTAATATGAGTTATCGTATCGGTTTCTACTTTATCTCCTTTACAAGCCTGTATATTTTCCACAGAGGGAGAGAAAGTAAAAAACCAATCAATCGCCAGACAACTTTTCCAGGCAGGATAAATAAATCCGCCAGCAGGTAATTGCTTCCCTGGAAATTGGGTGTTAAACTGAAATTCCGACGCGTTAGAGGATAAAGGATTGCACAGCATAAACCAAAATGGTACGGCTCCTTCATCGAAAACGTGCCGTCAACTCTCCTGATTGTAATGCACCGGAAAACTTTAGTAAGAAATCGGAAAAACTTCTTCAACACCTGTTTGATCAGTGTTTTCTCCCTGGTGAGAATTTTCAACTTTTCTCCAAAACTCTTTCCCTTATCTTTTTCTTCTTCCTCAAATGCTTTTCCGATTTTTTCTATCTTTTCTTCAATCTTGTCTTCTTTCTTGTCTTCTTTCTTTTCTTCTTTTTCCTTTTTCACCCCCAGCAATATTTGTTTGAAAGAATAGAAGCCTTTCTTGTATAAGAATGTGTATTCGATGCCTTTCTTGCCTTCCAACTCCTGATAATTAATTCTGCCTCCGGGGAAAGTAATTATGTAAAGTTTGGATCTTGTGTCAATTCTGAGCATAACCGGGGTAAGCATGGTATAAGAAAGCACAATCAGGAAGAGAAGCAGAATAAATCCCCCAACAAAACACATCATATGTATAATGAAAGTCAGCATAATACTAATTTCCCCCGGTGATACTTTTAACCAAACAATTGTCAATTCCTTTCTCATTTATATCAGGACATACGCAATTGTCATTCTGAGCGGATCGCGAAAGACTTGCTTTGCTCCAATGACTTTCTCAAAGACTGAATTTTCTTGTTCTACGGAGATTTACATAGTGAAGAATCTCTTTAATAATTGCCTGTAGGAGATCCTTCGCTGTGGAAGACATCGGAGGTAAGTAAAATCCGTTCTTGCCAAGATTGATCGCAATAAAGTGAATTGATCGTATTCCGCTCAGGATGACAGCTTCACGCATTTCTTATTTGAAAATGCATAAGTACTATTACATCAAAACCTGTCGTCCTATAGGAGAAGGTAAATACACATACGGGATAGAAGATATTCTTTAATAATTGTGGGAGGATATAGGGGTATGAATATTTGTGTTCTCACAAAACAGGTTCCCGATACTGATAGTTCAATTCGTATTAATGATTTATCCGATGATATTGTCCTTGACGGATTGAAAATGATAATGAATCCCTATGACGAATATGCCGTAGAGGAGGCCGTCAAGACATGCCAATCCATACCCGGAAGCAAGTCAACGGTTATGACCCTTGGCGAAGGCTCCTCGAAAAGTATCCTTATAACGTCGCTTGCAATGGGCATGGATGAAGCCGTCAGGATCGAAGATCCCGGGGGCGAAGAAGATTGCTACAAAACGGCTATAATCCTTTCACGCGTGCTTGGCGAAATGGATTTTGATCTTATTTTTGTGGGTAAATCCGCTTTTGATGACAACGCCTCGTCTGTGGGTGCGCTTGTGGCGGAATTTTTGGGTGTTCCATACGTGTCAAATGTTGTGAAGTTTGAAATCACCGGTGATGACTCCCTCAAGATTCACAGGGAAAAAGAGTCCGGGGCGGATGTTGTATGTGTCTCACTACCTTGTGTTATTTCATGCGAGAAAGGGCTCAACAGACCCAGGTATCCGAAGCTGATGAAACTTATGAAAGCCAATAAGAAAAATATTCCTGTCCGAAGCATCGACAGTCTGGGTTTTACAGATGTTGAGATAAATGGATTTGAAAAGACAAAGACCCTGGGGTTGATTACTCCTCCCTGCAGGCCTCCGGGAAAGATGCTTGAAGGAGAGCCGGAAGAAGTTATCAGCGAGCTATTCAGAGAGCTCCGGGAAGTTGTAAAAGTGGTATAACTCGGGAGGTAAATAATGAGCCAGCGTCTCTGGACAATTGTATTCACAAAAGATGACAAGATATCGCGGGAATCCCTGGAGGTTATCTCCGCCGCAAAGCAGATGGGCAAGGATATTGATCTTACAATAGAGGCTATATTTGCCGGGCATAAAATATCGGTGGAAGATTACAGGGAATTGCTTCATCAGGGAATAGACAGAGTTTATATCATAGATCACAAGGATTTTCGTGATTTCAACCTCGGTGCGATGAAAGAGCTTATTTCAGAAATGGCGGAAAAATACAGCCCTTCCATAATTCTTATGCCCGCCAACGTTTATGGAAAGGAACTTGCCCCGTCGTTATCAGGTATGCTGAAAACCGGACTTTTAGCGGATTGCATTGAAATCCGGCACAGGGACGGTTTTCTGGAATGCACGAGACCCATATATGCAGGAAGAATCCTTTCAAAAGTGAAGCTCGATTGTGACGGAGTCAAGATTGCCTCGATAAGACCCCATGTATATCCCGTTCCGGAGACTGTTGACGAGGTGACGACTGAAGTTGAGATCGTACAATACAACGGGTTTTCCGGGGCAGGGGCTGTTATCAGGGAGATACAGGAGACACTCGGCGGGATGGATATTTCCGAGGCAAACATTATTGTCAGCGGCGGAAAGGGTATGAAGTCGGCCGAGAATTTTGCCTTGCTCGAAGACCTTGCCAGGTTGCTGGGAGGAGCCGTCGGAGCGAGCAGATCGGCGGTTGATGAAGGATGGAGACCCCACCATGACCAGGTGGGACAGACCGGAAAGGTAGTTATGCCGGATCTGTATATAGCGTGTGGAATTTCCGGCGCGGTCCAACATCTTGTTGGAATGAACCGATCGAAATGCATAGTAGCGATTAACAAGGACCCCGATGCACCAATTATGAAAATTGCCGATTATGCAATAGTAGGAGACCTATTCGAGATGATACCTATTTTGACTGAAAAATTCCGGAAGTGCCGGACTGGAGGATAATATTTTGACAGATGGAGACAGGAAATTTGATGTCCTGATAGTCGGCGCGGGACCCGGAGGATGCTGCGCGGGTATTGTAGCCGCCCGAGGAGGTCTCCGGGTTGCGATGTTCGAGAGAGGAGAGTTCTCCGGGAACAAGATCGTTATGGGGAATTTGATTAAAACAACAATCCTGAAAGATATCATCCCCGACCTGGAAGAAAAAGCGCCACTGGGACGATTTATTCGATCCCGCCGTTATGCATGCCTGTCAGAAGAAACTTCGGTTTCCATTGATATTACAAGTAGAAAGTATAACGAGCCTCCACACAACAATCTCTGGACATTGACCAGGAAGGAATTCGACCCCTGGCTTGCCGGAAAAGCAGAAGAAGAAGGTGTGAAATATTTCAACAAAACTCCTGTTGAAAGCCTTATAAAGAAGGACAGTCAGGTGATAGGTGTGAAAACAGGAAAAGGTGATTTTTTTGCAGACATCACCATAATTGCCGCCGGGGCAAATTCCAAACTGGTAAGGCAGATGGGCGAGCATATTGAATATCCTCCGGACAGCTACATTCTGGGAATAAAAGAAGTGATAAAATTCCCGCCTGAAACAATTAATGAAAGGTTTGGATTAACAGGCAGGGAAGGATGCGCAATAGACTACTATGGCTACCCCATAGAAGGAAATGTGGGATCTGCGTTTATTTACACCAATCAGGACAGCCTGTCCGTGGGAGCCGTGTTCAACGCCGGGTCCCTCAAGGGAGCGGTGAGAAATGCACCCATAAAACATCTGCAGCTTCTAAAAATTCACCCTGCAGTAAAAAGACTGATTCAGGGAGGCAAGACAATCGCCCTGTCGGCGCATATCGTCCCTGAGATCGGGTTCGATTACCTCAGGAGTCTCTATTGTGACGGTGCGCTTGTTGTCGGCGATGCCGCAGGCTTCTTAAATGCAAATATGTATCCCCTCGGCATGCTCATGGCTACGGCATCGGGCAAATTTGCCGCAGAAACCGCAATTGAGGCAAAAAAGACGGGTAACTACTCATCAAAGACACTTTCCCTTTATATGGAAAAAATTGACTACAGTTTCTTCCTGAATGATATGAGGAAATATAACAGGTCCCCCTATTTCTCCAATCATTATCCCGAGTTCTTTAAGATCTATCCGGAAATGGCGATAGAGTTGATGGAAAACTATCACCTTAATGATGAAGAATCAGCACGTTATAAACAACAGAATCTTTTCAGAAAAATTCGCGACGAATTAACTATATTCCCATTCCTGAGGGAATTACTCGAATCAAAGAGGAAATTCCGCTTCTGAGTGAGGAAAGCAGGAATTGGCCTTCTTGGGAAGATGAGGAGTTTTACCTCTAAGGAAATGAGGAAAAAAGGAAAAGGAAATATGGATAACGGAGGTCAGAAGTCGGTAGTGGAGGTCTTTAGACCTCCTAAAAACAGAGGCTGGATCCCGTTTCAATTTACCACGAAGACACGAAGGGAAAATGAGGAGTTTTACCTCTAAGGAAATGAGGAAAAAAGGAAAAGGGAATATGGATAACGGAGGTCAGAAGTCGGTAGTGGAGGTCAGAAGTCGGTAGCGGAGGTCTTTAGACCTCCTAAGAACAGAGGCCGGATCCCGTTTCAATTTATCACGAAGACACGAAGGGAAAATGAGGAGTTTTACCTCTAAGGAAATGAGGAAAAAAGGAAAAGGGAATATGGATAACGGAGGTCAGAAGTCGGTAGTGGAGGTCAGAAGTCGGTAGCGGAGGTCTTTAGACCTCCTAAGAACAGAGGCCGGATCCCGTTTCAATTTATCACGAAGACACGAAGGGAAAATGGAAGTTTGAAGTTGGATCTATCTTCCAACATCCTTCTTCCAACATCCTTCTTCTAACATCCTTCTTCTAACATCCTTCTTCCAACATCCTTCTTCTAACATCCTTCTTCCAACATCCTTCATGAGAATAACCCCCGGTTTTAACCGGGGGAGGTAAAGAACCCCACCCCCTATAATTTCTCAGCCACTTCAGTGGCTTCCCGGGAATGATAATTGCTAAGGAAACCAGAAAAAATGATTATAATGAAAAACTACAATTTCAAAAAAATTCTAGTCTTAATCCTTTTAATTCTTTCACTTACCACCTTACATACGCTTGCCGCAAAGAAAATCCTGATTGGAAAAATTTCAAGCGTCAATATTTCAGTCCAAGAGATTGTTATATACACGGACAAGGGAAGAAAGAAAAGAGTCAAGATCACGAAAACAACAAGACTTTACAAGAAATTAAAGCCTCTTCCCACTGATTACAGGGCACGCTTGAGTCAATTCAAAAAAGGGAACAGAGTGTATGTTATCTCAGATAATCCTGAATCTCCAACTCCGATAGCGAAGCAGGTATGGGGTGAAAAGGCCTACCTCGTGAAAAACGGAGTGATAAGCTCAGGAAAATCGTATGCAGGAAAAGTGAAAAAATTCAGCGCAGGGACAAAGCTTCTTTCCCTCCTCACATTCGATGGAAAAAACATTAACCTGAAACTGACAGGTAGAACCCGGATTATTTTTGACAATGTAAAGGGAAGATATGCAGATATCCGCTCCGGGACAAAGGTTGTGGCAAACTGCAGGTGGCCGGGCTTCATCGAGGACAGGCCGGCAACTCCGGTGGTCACAGAACTGATAGACAGCAGAACATTTGTTACCAGGAGATACAGGGAGAAGTATGGTCCGGTTGTTGCAAAGGGAAAAGTGACCGATGTTAATTTGAAACAGAAAAGTATCAAGGTGGCAAGGGCACAGGGATGGATTGAAACTATAATCTTCAACAGGAGAACAAGGTGGATTCCCGCCACTCCCAGGATCAAATCGCCGGTTGATTTCGCCGGTTATCCTGTCTATATATTTGGATCACCTCACAGAGAGAAGAAGTCAATCGCAAGAATGGTGCTTAACACAATGGGGCTCAACACCATATTTGAGGCTCTGCTCAAAGAAGGAGAGATAAGAGGGGCGCTTGTCAACATCGCCTTCGGGGATATTGTTGCAATTACCGATAATTATTTAATCGTTCTTTCCAGGGGAAGAAGGATCAAGATAAGACTTACGAAAAAAACGGCATATTTCGGGAAATCAGGAAAAAGCATTAACAAGTCTTCCCTGGAGAGGGGGCACAGGGTTCTGATTAAAGGGATTTTTGGCAATCCTTCCATTGCTCTGAGAATTCGATCCTTTGGAAAAATAACGAAATAAAACTGTAAATATTCACCACAGAGGACACTGAAACAATTACGTAAATCCCAACACAATTCACTTTCATGGGAGGATTTGACCTATAAGGCCAGAAATCCCTTGCAGTTTATATATATTTATATATATTGCTATAGGCTATTTCTCGAAAAGAATGTCTTGTTATTTGGGCGGCCGGACGCCGCCCCCACCATTATAACAATGTCGGTAACTGCGACGTCTCGCCGCAGATCAAAAAGGAAAATACCTATTAGAAATTGCTTAATCTTTTATTAACAAATAATGTCATTTTTATTAGAATTCAAATAAAGCCGCAAATCTGCAATAAATAAGAATGAGAAACGGGATCTGACCTCCGTAATCAGGCCTCTGTTATCTTACCTCCGGTCTTTGCGGTCTTTGCGGTTGAAAAAATGTTATCAATAACTGGAAATAGTTTAATACAAGGAGGCGCTTAATGTCCAAAATACCTGAAAATTTACTTTATACGAAAGAGCACGAATGGGTGAAAATCAAGGATGGAGTTGTCACAATCGGGATCACCGACTATGCTCAGGATCAATTAGGTGATATTGTTTTTGTAGAGTTACCCGAAGTGGGAGACGAGGTTACACAGCTTGAAGAGATGGGAGTTGTGGAATCGGTAAAGACAGCGTCGGATATGTTCGCCCCCCTCAGCGGAGAGATTGTCGGGGTAAATAAATTCCTCATGCAGGAGGTTGACGGCGAGGACAACGAGGATTTCCACCCTGAATATGTGAACCAGGATCCATACGTGGGCGGATGGATATGTAAGATCAAAATTTCTGATGAGAGTGAGCTCGAGGGACTCCTTTCACCTGAGGATTACAAGCAGAATACAGCTCAATAGAATGTGGGAAGTGAGAAGTGAGAAGTGGGAAACGGGAGGTCAGAGGTGGGAGCATCGAAAAACCCCATAAATCCAGCTATTTGAAGTCTTTAATTAACCACAGAGGACACAGAGAACACAGAGATACAAATATTTTTTCTCCGGTTATCCTCCGCGGTAATGGGAGATGAGAAACGGGATCCGGCCTCCGTTCTCCGTTTTCCTTCTTTCCTAATTTCCTCAGAGGAAAATTCTTTATTCCATCATCCAACTTTCATCATCCAACTTCATTATCGGGAGGCGATTGAAACTTGAAATATATACCCCATACCGGGGAGGAAATTGAAGAAATGCTGAAATCTATCGGCGCTGAATCGGTAGATTCCCTTTTTTCCGATATACCCCGGGACAAAATAATATCATCTTTAAACCTGCCGCCGGGGATATCTGAGCAGGAAGTAATAAGAAAACTGACCTCGCTTGCGGAGAAAAACAAGGTTTCTCATGAAACTCCGGGGTTTCTCGGAGCCGGGGCGTATCGGCATTTTGTGCCGTCGGTTGTGGATGCTGTTTTATCCCGCTCAGAGTTCTATTCGGCATACACTCCCTATCAAGCCGAGGCAAGCCAGGGAATTCTCCAGTCAATATTCGAATACCAGACACTTATATGCAAGCTTACCGGGATGGATGCATCCAACGCGTCCCACTATGACGGGGCGACCGCATGCGCCGAGGCCGGGATAATGGCGGTTAACGCAACCCGGAAGAAAGAGATACTATACTCGGGCGCGCTTCACCCCGAATATGTACGGGTTCTGAAAACCTATTTCAGGGACGGGAAGGAAGTCAAGCTTCGAGAGATTCCCCTGAAGGACGGCATAACATCAGTTTTCGATCTGGAGAAAATGATCGGCAAGGATACTGCCGGCATTATTATCCAGAACCCCAATTGCCTGGGATTTATCGAGCAGGCGGTCAAGATCGGCGGGATAATAAAGAAAGCGAAAACGAAAGCTCTGTATATCATTGCTGTCACTGAGCCACATTCACTGGGGTTGTTGAAGACTCCCGGCGATTGCGGCGCGGACATAGCGGTGGGAGAGGGCGCGTCCCTGGGAATGCCCGTTTCATTCGGCGGTCCGTATCTGGGATTTATGGCGGTTAAAAACAAATACCTCCGGAAGATGCCGGGAAGACTCGTGGGACAGACAATTGACGCCGATGGCAAAACCGCATACTGTCTCACCCTCCAGACCCGTGAACAGCATATCAGGCGGGAAAAGGCGGTGTCCAATATATGTACGAATCAGGCTCTTTGCGCTCTTGCGGCGACTGTTTATCTGTCATATGTGGGAAAAGAGGGATTCAAAGAGATAGCGATGAGGAATCTTGAAAAGTCCCACTATCTCATCCACAGAATTGTTGAATTGCCGGGTTTTGAGATGTATCAGGAATCACCTTTCTTTAACGAATGCGCCATAAAATGCCCCGGCGGCGCTGAAAAAGTGGAGAGATACCTTCGTAAAAAGGGAATAACTCCCGGTTTTTGCGCCGGGCGGTGGAAAGAGGAATGGAAGGATGTCATGATATTCTGTGCCACCGAGGTTAACACGAAGAAGGAGATTGACGATATGATCGGTTGTCTTGAAGTTTATTACCGTGAGGAGGTGGGCGTAGTATGAACGAGGGACTCATATTTGAAATAAGCAAGCCCGGAGGAGGAGGATTCGTTGCGCCCCACAGGGACACGCCGTCAGTCAACCCCAAAGACGTGATTCAAAGGGACATAATAGCGGACGAGCCCCCGGATCTCCCGGAAGTCGGCGAGATTGACCTGATGAGGCATTTCACAAGACTTTCACACAAGAATTACGGCGTTGATACGCATTTCTATCCGCTGGGATCCTGCACGATGAAGTACAACCCGAAAGTTAACGAAAAGACTTCCCGGCTCCCCGGGTTCACGGATATTCACCCGTATGCAAATATAAATGATGTTCAGGGTGCGATTGAGCTTATGGTGGATCTTGAAAATATTTTATGTGAAATAACCGGAATGGACGCCTTCACATTGCAGCCAGCCGCCGGAGCGCATGGCGAATTGACGGCGATTTTGATGCTCCGCTCATATTTCGATGCACAGGGAGAAAAAGGGCAAAAAAGGGATACAATCCTCATTCCCGACTCCGCACACGGCACGAATCCTGCAAGCGCGGCGCTGGCCGGATTTAAAACAGTGGAGATAAAATCGGACGAGAGAGGCAATGTGGATCTTTCATCGTTAAAAGAGCATCTTGATGAGCGCGCCGCGTGTCTTATGCTCACAATGCCCAACACCCTGGGGCTTTTTGATGAAAATATGGATGAAATCACACGAATTACCCATGAAAACGGTACTCTCATATACATGGACGGAGCGAACATGAACGCCCTTATGGGAGTCTCAAAGCCCGCTGACCTGGGATTTGATATAATGCATCTCAACCTTCACAAGACATTCTCCACACCTCATGGCGGTGGAGGTCCCGGATCGGGTCCCGTGGGAGTCGTGAAAAAACTGGAGCCATACTTGCCGGATCCCCGGCCTGCATTTGAGAACGGAAGGTACTTCTTCAAAACATCACCTCAATCCATCGGCAAGGTATGCTCATTTTATGGGAATTTCCTTGTGTTGGTGAAAGCTTACACATACCTTATATCCCTTGGCGGTGACGGAATACGGGAGGCTGCGAGGATGGCGGTTTTAAACGCCAATTATCTCAAAGAGAACATCAAGGATACATACCTGCTCAAATATGATCGAAAATGCCTTCACGAGTTCGTCATCTCGGCTATATGGCAGACAAAAACGGGAGTGCACGCGAAGGACATTGCAAAGAGGCTTCTTGATTACGGATACTACGCACCTACAGTCTATTTTCCGTTGATTGTGGAGGAGGCGTTGATGATCGAGCCTACAGAGACGGAATCGAAGGATACCCTTGACGGCTTTATTGAAACGCTGAAAAAGATTGATGAGGAGTCGAGGACGGATCCGGACAAAGTGAAAAACGCACCGTTCACAACCCCGGTAAAGCGCGTTGATGAAGTAACCGCGGCAAGAAAGCCCGTGTTGAAACATACGTGAGTTGGATGACGGAAGGTGGAGGACGGATTTGTTTATTCACCACGAAGTCACGGAGAACACGGAGAAAATGAATATTGACGAATAATGGAGGTCGGATGGCGGAGAACGGATCCCGTTTCCCACCTCTCGCTTCCCGACGAGAAAATCATGGATTAGCCAATCATATTCAGATCCGATATGAAACCCCTGATATCCTTATATCTATCCTGTCCCTCGCGGCAGGCTAACTCCAGGACTTCTCTTAACGCCGGTGAGACTGTATGATGCCATTCCTGCTTGTCGGCATCCTGATTGTAATAACTTCTGTTTCCCAGGTAAAACATCAATCTGGCAAGGGATGTTATGTCCTTGCCGTCTCCGTCTCTGTCGTTGCCGGGTAAACGCGTCGGAATTGTTTCGCTGAATCTTTCCACATTGTAATCGACCAGTTTTAATACGCCGTGAATATCAAGAACCAGAGAGTCTGATTTGATTTCTCCGACTTGATAAGGTTTTGGGTTGTGATGAAGGTAATTAAGTGCGGACGATATTTCAAGTCCAAATTTGAGAAGCTCCTTTTGTGACAGGGGCTTTTTATATATTTTCAATAAACTTTCCAGGTCAAGTCCTTCAATGTTTTCCATAACCATATAGACCTTATTTTCCTCATTAAAACCATAAAGAATCTCTGCAAGATTTATATGCTTATATTCCTCCAATCGTCCGATAATTTTACTGAGATTCGTGCTCCAGGATTTTAGTTCGTCCTTCTTCATATCTAAATCCGAAGCGACTATCTCCCTGAGAACGTATTTTTTTCTTTTACTGCTATCTTCTACAAGATATATATCTCCATGCTCACCTTTTGCCAGTAACTTCAAAACAAAAAATCGATTTTTAAATAACTTGCCGATCCCTAATGTTGCTTTTTTCTGTTCGGGTTCCACAGGCTTTATTTGGGGCTTTTTTTTCTCCAGCAGTTTGATTTTAAAGGGTGTCTGAATTCTTTTTTCCCCGGGCTTTTCCAGGTGCTTCAGTATTCTTACTAATTCCCTTTCATTAAGACTTGCAGGTTTCTTCTCTTCTTCGAAAGCAGATGGGGTTACCTTTGCCGACGGTTTTTCGAGAGTGGAAGGTTCCGGCGCAAACTCTTCCGGGTCGATCAGATCCTCCGGTGAAACAATTTCCATTGATTCTATAAATACTTTTTCTTCTTCAAGCTCCTTCTCTTCCTCCAGGAAGCTTTCCGGGGTCAGTATCTCACTTTTTTCCGGAATCTTATCCTCTATCTCATATGGTAATATTTCTTTAAAATCATCCTCAAATGGCCCCTTTTCCATATTCCAGGATATCGAAACCCCTTCTTCAATTTCCCCATCCGGTTCGGCATCCAGTTGGACTATATCAGGATGAATCGGCTTCAACCTTCTTAAGCGGATCTCCTCGTTTCTTTCTCTCTCGACCGCCTTTTCCATCATTTCCTCGTGTCGTCTTGTGTCCGACTCGATTCTTTCCACTATCTTCAAAATTTCCGGATCTTCCGTTTTTAACATTTCCAGGTATTTGTATTCAATAATTGAGCTTTCGAGATCCCTGCCAATAGTGAACATAACCCCCTTTGCCAACTCCCTGTTCAGAACCTTTACCGTCAAACCCTTCAGACTTTCGATAAGCAGATTAATATCGATCCTGCTGAAGCTGAAATCAAACACGACGGCCTGCATATTTTTCGATACGATTTTCTTTATCCTGTCAATCGCTTTTGAATGTCCCACTTCCTCGTTTCTCAATTTATTCCAGAATCCCTGATCTTCTCGCCATGTTTTCGCGCAGGCATCATATAAGCGCGCCAGGATCATCTCTGCCCTTGATAGAAGTGAAAGAATCTCGATAGATTTACTATTATTTTCCTCATTGTTCTTCATCATCAATCCTCCCCTTTTTATTCCCACAACCTCATAAAGATTATGCTCACCTGATTTTCCCGCAAGGGACATTCTGAATATCCTTCCAATGTCTATAATATCTTTTACCTTTTTGTATGTTTCTTCAGAGATAAGAAGTCTTGTTCCCGTTTTCTTGTTTGCGTTCTCAATCCGACTTGCGAAGTTGACTGAATCGCCTATTGCAGTAGCTCTTCTATTCGGTCCCGCCCCCACAGCTCCTATTACGGCCTCGCCATAATGAATCCCGATTCGAATATCGAGATGCTTATGAAACGCTACAGACAAGTATTCATTGAATTCATCCATCGCCTCAAGCATCTCGACGCCCGTTCTTACTGCATGCTCAGCGCACTGTTCTTCATCGTCCGTTCCAAATAAAGCCATCAGACCGTCACCCATGAAATTGAATATACTTCCCCCATTTGAGCTGATTATAGGTTGAACCCAGTTGAAGTACCTGTTCAATACATGTATTGCATCATATGGGAAGACCTGCTCCGCAAACGGAGTGAATCCCTTTATGTCGGCAAACAGGATTGCTAATTTTATCTCTCTTCCGACGGATTCAATGTCGGACCCGGCATCTAATTGATTGGAAAGCTTCTCATCTTCCCTGTCAAGAACAAGTCTTCTTACTTTAACATCTCCACTTACTCTTGTCTGGCATGCAAGTCTCACCTTGGGACCGAAATTGAGCTTTTTTGCAATTGCCTCCTCTTTCTCATTCCTTGGCAGGCAAGCCTCCGGGTTTTCCAAAATAAGGACCCTGCAAGTCGAGCACCGGGCATTTCCCCCACAGGCACATGTATGGGGGATGCCGGCCTCCCTGGAAACATCAAGGATTGTCTTACCGTTTGCAATGCATTCCATATCACCGGGATCAAAATGTATTTTTTTCATATACAACCCCCGTCTAATGAAATAATAGTCTTAATATTATATTGTCATTTTCTTTTACAGGTATTTTTTTTCCTTCCTGATTTTTTTGCATCAAGATACGTCCTGCAGAAACTATCTCCTACAGGATTACATTAAATGCAAGAGAATTAAAACAGAGGTAACTATTCAGACCTTTCCACTGTAGAGAGCCTTCCATGCTCGATTTTCGTGACAAGATGCCACTCCTGCAAAACTAAACATTTACGAAAAAAGTAATTATATTATGAAATACAAACTCGAGAAAGTACCCCCCGGCGTATATTTTGAGATATCAAGGAAATGCAACCTGAAATGCAAGTATTGTTATGCACGTATTTCCGTTGATGATTGTGCGGCAGATAACTCACCGGAAAATAATCAACTCACCGGGACATCGCCTGAGCTTGATACCGATGATATAAAAAATGTTATTCTTAAAATAAAAAACGCCGGCAATGAATTGCTTATAATAAGCGGTGGAGAGCCACTCGTCAGAAAAGACATAATGGATATATTGCAATATTCCTGCGATACGCTGACCACAACCCTTCTTACAAACGCAACCCTCATAGACCTCGAAACCGCCCTGAAACTGGAATCTATAAACTCACTCAATATTAATGTCAGCATAGACGGCCCAAAGGCGGAATATCATGAGCGGTATCGGGGAGAAGGCACATTCCGCCGGACTATGACGGGCATAAAAAACCTGATGAAGGCAGGAATGAGAAAACGCATTTCGCTTTGTATGACGGTGACATCAGTAAATATTGACTCTGTCAATGATATGATTTCTATGACAATGTCGCTGGGGATACCGTCGCTCGTTATAACCCCGGTAGTGCGCCGGGGGTATGCGGAAGAAATATGGGAAGAGATAAAATCCGCCCCCGAAAAACTGCTCCGGATGTTCAATGATATATATGAATTCGAGCGGAAATACGGCGACAGGATCCATATATCGGGCTCAATGAAATCCTCTCTCTTAAATACACTTGAAGACTCGGCGGGAATAGTAAAATGTCCCGTCGGGCAGAGAATCGCAATCGATTACACAGGGAATGTATATCCATGCTCACTGATGATGTCGCCACAGCACGCCACGGGGAATATGCTGAATGAACCGCTTGAGTCTATTGTCAACGGGAATTTGATGAAGAAATACATGGAAATTGCCCTTACAAGGAAAGACAGGATGGATAAATGCCGCCCCTGCAAGTGGAACCCTGTATGTGCCGGCGGATGTATGGCCAGGGCATACCTGGAATGCGGCGACCTCCTCCTGCCGGATCCCGATTGCGAAATTATCAGGAAGATTCTTGATAGTGCCGGGGAATAATGCTGTGTTATTTATATTTACAGGAGGAACAATCCATATATAGACAAAAATTCTAAAGACAGGATATACTAGTTTTTTTAGAGGTGAGGATGTTGAAGACTTATATTTTCGCAGTAAAGATTCAGGAGGAAGAAGATAAGCGTTGGAGTGTCTGGATTCCTGATTTACAAGGATGTACTTCCTGGGGTTATTCAAAACAGGAAGCTCTGGAGAATATCAAAGAAGCATTACAATTGTATGTTGAAGTTATGATTGAAAAAGGAGAACCATTACCGGCAAATACTGAACTTAAAACCTTAAAGCTTCTTGATTCTCCGGCGGTGGCGATAGCTATATGAGACCGGAATTAAAAAATATTACAGCTCGAAAACTTGTAAATGCCCTGGAAAAAGATGGGTTTAAACTCGCTAAAGGAAGAGGCGGACACCGGGTTTACTATAATCCTGACCATAGAATTGTAGTAGTTCCCTTTCATCGTTCGGGTGATACCTTCCCTATCGGCACTTTATCAAGCATGTTAAAATCCATCAAATGGACTGAGAACGACCTTCGAAGATTAGGACTATTCAAATAATAAATACTCACATTTCGCGCATGTGAATTTGTTAAGAAGTAAGAAGTAATAGAATTTATTTCAAGTGCCTTAAGGTGATAACGGGTGTTTTTCAGGTGATAACAGGCGTTATAAGGGGTTTAAGACAACACCACAATTTATTGTGGTGAATTGAGCGTAA
>JAIORV010000152.1 GCA_021107945.1 Vulcanimicrobiota bacterium
TCAGGAGATTCAATCGTTTTCAGGGCAATCCGGCGTCCCTGAGAAGTATGATAGCGCCGTTCCGTAAAATGATGACAAACTAAATTACGCGGAGTATAATTGCTCAGGAACTTTTTCATAAACATCAGACAATCTCTTGAATTTGACGTTTCCTATTTCTATTTCTGACTTATTTATCTTTATAATTAGTGCTTTAACAGGAACAAAAACAGTCTGTTTAATATTGTATTTATCTAATTTTTCCATTAGATCGCTAAAATAATTATTAATATTATCCAAATTTTTTTCCATTATTGCCCTGGAAATTATTTTATGCATACATTTGTAAATATATATTGATGAGAATTTGTCATTCAAGGTTTTTTCTCCTTGAACCTCTGCAATTACTTTATCAAACTCTATGGCTTCATTAGAGCCAAGTCCAATCGAAATAATTCCATTGTTATCAGAAAAATAAATAAAATAATTGCTATTATATTGTGCAGGTTGAGAAATTTCTGATTTTCTAATTATCTCTTTTATTCGATTTGAAATATTCTCTTGCTTTTTTGGATGCATTAATCTCACCGCCTCGGACAAATCGGAGAAACTTATGTAATTTAACAGGTTACTACTCTATAGAGGTAAAATAAAAGCCTCGGAGGTTATTTGATGAGCGATTCCAACCTTCCTGTTAATAAACAACTTTTTCTTGACAATCTCTATATTTTCAATAAGCAATTAAAGAGCAGGACCTACGCATTTCCAAGAAAGAAATGCGTGAAACTGTCATCCTGAGCGAAAAAGGATCTCTTAATTTACTGAATAAGCTTTGGTAGGAACGGGTTTTGCTTACCTCCGATGTCTTCCACAGCGAAGGATCTAATCCCCGGGGTTCTCCTTCTAATTGAGACTTGCTCCCTTTAAACAATTAGGGTTGAGATTCTTCGCTATGTGAATCTTTGGAGATCAAGAAAATCCCGTCCTTGAGAAAGTCGTCGGAGTAAAGGAATCCTTTCTTATATCGCTCAGAATGACAATTGCATAAGTCCTGCTTAAAATGAACTTCGGACATTTCATCCAGGAATTCCCCCAGATCATGGGTGTCAAAAAAATTCACAAGTTCATCAAGAGAACTGAAATGTGGGAGTGAGCCGGGTTTACTTTCTGCCATATTGTTTCCTCTTTAAATTAGATAGTCATACTTGTAAACCCACCATCCACACTGACAATCGCGCCTGTTACAAAACCGGAAGCTTTATCGGATGAAAGCCATACCACAGTGCCAACCAGCTCGTCGGGTTCGCCGAAACGGTTCATCGGGGTATGTCTCATTATATCTTCAACCCGTTCTTTTGTAAGTATCTTTCTATTTTGCTTTGCAGGAAAGAAGCCTGGGGTGATGGCGTTGACCCTTACGTTGAAAGGGGCAAACTCCCTTGCAAGCCAACGGGTGAGATTGTTGATCCCCGCTTTTGAAATCGAATATGTGAAAACCTTTGAAAGGGGAAGTTCTGACGAGGCCGAGGAGATATTGATAATACTTCCCCCTTTTCCCGAATCCACCATTGCCTTTCCAAAAACCTGGCAGGAAAAAAAGACGCTCTTCAGGTTGATATTCAGGATTTTGTTCCACTCTTCTTCGGTAATTTCAAAAAAGGGAGTTGTAGAATTAATACCCGCGGCATTTACAAGAATGGAGGGGATTCCCATCTCTTTCTTTATTGTTTCAAGGGCGTTTTCCAGGTCGGTTTTTGAGGATGCGTCAGCTTTTACCCATATGGAATTTGAATATTTCGAAGATTCCTCCGCCCTTGCTTTTATATTGCTTTCCGTGCGCCCCAATACGGCGACCGACGCGCCCGCTTTTGCCAAACCGACGGCCATTGCGCCGCCCAGGACCCCGCCGCCGCCGATTACAATGGCGACTTTATTGTTCAAAGAAAAGATTTTCTCAGGGAATGTGTTCATGTTTAATATCACCTGTCTATAAAACCTGTATTTTATTATAGTATGTAATCATAGTTTTAGCTATATATTATTCATAAAATCGTCAGGTGTTATTTGGGCTTGTCGTAGAATACCACGTAGTGTACCAATAGCTAGCTCCCGATGAAGAGGCACTACGCATCCCAATGCGCCTTTATGTGTCTGTTTTCTAAGAATCACATGGCTGCCACTTTTCCGCATCTGCGCGAAGCCAAGACGCTTCAGTATCTTGATGGCTTTCAAACCTGATACTCTACGCAACTTAGACATGAGCTCTCGCCTCAAAAGTGGTCATAAATGGTCGGGTTACTTTGGGCAAAGGGAATTCTTCCAGATAAAGTTCCGTTGCCTCTTTCAGGTTGTTAATTGCTTCCTCAATAGTATAACCTTGACTTACAGTTCCTACTTCGGGGCATTCTGCAACATAGAGATCTTCTTCTTTATGCAGAACTGCTGTAAAGGTTCGTTCAATCATTGTCATAGTTCCTATCTCCTGTAAACATACTTATGTCAAATACAACCGACTTGCTCTTCTACGCTACGCGGAAGGACTATCCCAGAGGTTGAAAAGTCTCTACTTCTTGATGTTCTAATTTCCTTCTGATTTCTTCAAATTGCCGGACTGTTTCTTGAGAATAGAGGCGTTCCCCACAATGAAGGCAAACCTCTGCAGGAATGTTCAGAACAGCAACATGGATACCGCCTCGAAGCAGTTTCTCGACATTTTTGTCTATCAATTCCCCGCCACATACCGGGCATCTTTCGAAAGGCTTCATATCATTTCGCCTTATTCTGATTTAAATATATTGGGAGGTGGGATAACCTCATAATTCTAAAACGGATACGCCACCGAGTATATGCTCTTTCCGCCGTTTAGCGGCCCTTTCAGGAGAGCTTCAATTTCGGCAGGTTCTCTCTCCGTCAATTCATTTGCGGGGGGTAATTTTCCTACAGGGAAAGCTTTCATTATGTCGTCATGCAATTTTACCATGTAATCGAGCAGAGCTTCTACCCCTGCCCTTGCCTTTTCAGGGTCCGCCAGGGTCGAACTGCCCACGCAACCTTCGGGGTATGCCTTGATTTCGATGGGTCCGCATCCCACCTGTCCATACCATGCAATGGGTCTATGCAGTAAGTTTCCGGCCTTGTCGATGTGCCCCTCGGGGAGGTATCCCGTGGGTTTTGTATCCACTGCGTCTTCCTGGTTCATGAATTCAGGGAGCAGAGCTAACGCCCATGAAGTTTCCGCTTCGTCGGCATGAATAAATTGAGTTTCGTAAGGCCCACCATCTTTCTTTGTCTTGAAGTAATCCTGAACCGCGTGATACCAATTCAGATTGATAAAAACACCCGGCACCTTGAAGGTCTTTGCAAACTGGTGAATAGCGGTGGGAATAACGTATTCCTGGCCATGACCGTTCAGGAGAATCTGTTTCCTGAAGCCCGCATTCCAGAAACCGGCCATCATTGATTTTATCATTCCGATGAAATATTCCTCCGGCACAATAATGCTTCCGGGCATTCCCATGTGATGATATGGGTGGGAGCCATACCAGAGCGGCTGGGCTATTGTGCAACCGGTTTTCTTTGCTATCTGTTCCGCCATTCTCGTAACCAGGAACGTGTCTTCGCCGGTGCAGGCGTTTGGTCCGTGAGCTTCGGTGCTTCCTATGGGCAGTATTATCAGGTCATTGACTTTCAGGCGATCTTCAATGTCGTGCCACGTCATATTTTGAAAATATAACTTTTCACTGCTTTCCATGTAGCCCTGTTTCGGTGGAATTTCCCATTTACTCATAATTTTTGCCTCCTTAATTTATATAGATATCTCGATAAATTTAATCTTTTTTTCACCACAGAGGGCACAGAGGACACAGAGAATATTACTTCTTAGATTTCGCACATCTGACATCTTTTAATTAAGTCACTCAATTTGTCAAAAATGTGGTTGTAAATATTGCATTATTTGCTTTATAATCATATTTCACAATATTGATAAACGTTTCGAGTTTTTAAGACAGCACCCGATTTTAATCGGGTGGTTAGAAGCCTATAAAACCTACCTCCCCCTCCAATTTAACCGTTTCAACGGTTTCTTTACGAGACAAACCACTGAAGTGGTTGGGACGTTGTAGTGGCGGGGTTTACGCTCAATTCACCACAATAAATTGTGGTGTTGTCTTAAATACCTTAAAACACCTGTAATTACCTTAATGCACCTGTTATCTCCTTAAGGTACTTGTTATCTCCTTAAGGTACCTGTTATCTCCTTAAGGTACCTGTTATCTCCTTAAGGTACTTGAAATTAATTCTATTACTTCTTGGCAAATTCACATGTGCGAAATGTGAGTACTTAATTAAGTATTCAAAGTCCCTGGTCAGATAATTCCAACAGTAACCCTCTGATTTTACATTCAAGAGTTCGTCATTTACACTTTGTCCCCCTGTCACAGTTTTATTATCACTTTTAACGCCTTACCGCTTCTCATCTTCTCAAATCCTTTTTCAATTTCAGAAAGGGGGAGAACGTCGGTAATCACATTATCCGGACTTAAAATTCCATTCTCGATAATCTTTATTGCCCGCGGGAAGTTGTGTCTCGAAATATACGTGCCTATGATCCTCCATTCCCCACGGGTGATCCTGTCCTGTGAAATGCTCGCCCGGGCATTTTTATTCTGTCCGAACAGAAGTATATCGGCGCCTTTTGCGGCGCAGTCCATTGCGTCCTGGATTCGACTGCCGACGGCGTCAACTATCACGTCACATCCCCGACCGGTCTCTTCCATTATAACGTCCTTCAAATTTTCCTTCAAAGGATTTATCACTCTTGTAGCTCCCGCTTTCCTGGCGACGGATGCCCGGAATTCCTGGGGTTCCGATATGAAAATCTTTCCCGCCCCGGAAGCTTTGAACATTTCCAGGAACAGCATGCCAATAGGGCCTGCGCCGATTATCAGAACCGCCTGTCCGGGTTGAACTTTTACCTTTTCCGTTCCATTGACCACACAGGCAAGCGGTTCCACAAGGGCGGCGTATTCGGGTTTTACGTCACCGGATATCTTAAACAACGCGTTATAAGGCGTAACGGTGTATTCCGCAAACCCACCGTCGATAAATATCCCAAGGGTTGTCATATTGTCACAGAAATTATGCATGCCGTCCTGACAGTAGCGGCAATGCCCGCAGGTCAGATTCGGATCAGCCACGACCCTGTCGCCAATCTCAAACGCTGAAACGTCCTCGCCCTTTTCAACAATAGTTCCGACGAACTCATGTCCAAGAACCACATTTTCACCGGCTGGATGTCCTGGAGGGACGGAGCAGATGTGGAGGTCGGTTCCGCATATTCCCGCAGATTCGATCTTTAAGAGAACTTCGTCTTCACTCTTTATCCGGGGAACGGGCAAGTCTTTGACTTTATATTTCCCCACGCCTTCGAAAACGAATGCCTGCATGGTTTTAGTTGCAGTTTTTGTTTTACTCAATTCTATCACTTCCATACTACATCTTCAGCATCATCTTGCCTTCCCTTTGTGTTACGGGGGAGCCTATTGCACTGGCGATCTCGTCAAAACCATATCTTGACGTGATCATCTTTGTTGTATCCAGCATTCCTGAGGCCATCAGCCTTATGACATTGGGGAAGTTGGCATGCCCCGAATGACCCTGGGCTCCGTGGAGATGCCCTCTTCTTACCTGGAACTGCTCAAGATACATGGGCACTTTGCACGATTGTGCCGTTCACGGCGAGGGACTTTTCCATTTCCGCTATGGTTTTTGTAGGCACGCCTGCAGATTCGACCTGGAAATCAGCGCCTTCGCCATTGGTAAGTTTCATTACCAAGTCGGAAGTACACTTACCCTCTTTTCCCAGGGCTATTGGGTCAAATACGTAATCGGCGCCCATCTCTTTTGCTAATTTCCTTCTCAATCCGGATATTTCAAAAGCAATGACTTTCGTGGCTCCGCCCAGTTTGGCAAGCGCGCATGCTGCAAGGCCGATAGGACCGGTGCCGTATATGACAACGTAAGCGCCCGGTCTGAAACCGCCACCAATTTCAAACATGCCGTTATATGCGACACAGGCTGGTTCGATAGTGGCCCCAAGCTCGAACACCTTGTCTTCGTCATGGTGTTTGTCCATTATCGCATTCAACTTCCAGCAGTATTTTGCCCCTATAGCGATGTATTCCGCCGCCGCCCCATCAATAGTGAAACCGATTTCTTCAAGGTTCATACACTGGTTGGGGAAACCGTTTCTGCAGTGAATACACTCCCCGCACCATATCATTTCTTCAGCAGTCACCATATCGCCGATCCTGAAATCTCTGACTTCGGGACCCAATTTCTCAATTACTCCGGAGAATTCATGTCCGATTATCGCCGGAAACTTCGTCAAACCCGGATACAGCATATAATTGTCATCGTCGGTTTGATAAAAATGAACGTCCGAACCACAAACCCCGCATGCCTTAATTTTGATAAGGACCTCGTCCGGTTTAATTTCAGGAATTTTCGCTTCCTTGACAGATAACCTCGGGTTTCTCCAGACACTGTTTCCCGTGACGGCCTTTCCCGTCTTCTTTTCAAATTCCGAGACAACATAACCCTCCCGGGGCTCCCAGTCAGCCTCCAGAATAAGACCGGTCATTGTTTTTTTCTCAACAGCAGTTGTCATATCAACCCTCTCCTCCTTCAGATATTTTACGCAATTTTCAACCTTTTCCCTTGACGAACTTATATATCAACTAACTTTTTCCTGCACTTCTCTTCCCTGTATAATATATTATTTTCCTGGTATCCCCGTGAGAAGAAAGGCAGGGATGTCCACGCTGAACAAGATAGAATATTAACAATCTGTTAACAATAAACGATTGTTTGCACAGCGACCATCATGTTATAATTGAAAGTGAGAAAATTGCCTTTTCACAGGAAATTAATCGGGATATATTCCTGGATAATTACATCGGGAATGCAGGTTTTTCCGGGCTAACCAAAAGGAACGCCTGGACTTTTCTTTTAACTCAGGTAGGGGAGGATTTACGGTGAAAATTGAGGGGTCATTTGATAAAACAAACGTTTACATAAGTCCTCAATTATATAATTTTCGTAAGACAGATCAATCATCGACGTCAGTAAGACAGGCGGATAAATTTTCTCCAGGCAATGCTTCCCCCGGGAAAAAGCAAAATGACATTCTGGATTCAAAAACCGGCCTCGCCCTGAAACGCACAGATTTGAAAGAGACTCCATCACATAAAGATGAAGGCCCTACTGAAATAAATAAATACGTATCTTCGATTGAGAATTTTATCAACGAGATAGACACCCATGATATTTCTGTGAAATCTCAAAAGGAAGTTGAATCCGGTCTGAGGCAGATCATAAAAGATGCTGGAGATATACAAGAGGGGCTTCAGACGAAGGAAGTCTTTCACGGCAAGGACAACCTGAAATGCGCCCTGAAATCCACTGCCGATAGAATTGCCGGGTTAAGAAATCAAGAGGGCGGAATCACTGATGCTGATGTAGAAAGGATGGGCTTAAATTCCCCCGTCCCCAACTTTGGAGAAGTCAAAAAAGGAATCTTATACCGGGGAGCGCAACCTTCAAGAACAAGCTTGCACTGGCTTGCCAAAAAAGGAATTAAAACCATCGTAAACTTTCGTGAGGTCGGGCGGGAAGATGAATATGGTTATTCCGATTTTAACCGCCAGGAAGAAAAAAGGTTATGCAAACAACTTGGTATAAAATACGTCGAAATTAACATAAAAGACCGCGCTTTACCCACGCAAGAAGACGTTTATAAGTTCCTGGACAATTTCGATTCTAAAAGTACCCGGCCGGTGTTCATCCACTGCGCCGCCGGCGTGGGAAGAACAGGAATAATGGCAGGCCTATTCCACACAAATATTGATGGATGGAAAGCTTCCAATGCAATAAAGGAAGCCGGTAAGTTCGGACTTCAGCCCGATGTGAAGCCTGACCATAAGATCCAGGCTGAATTTGTCCGGGCTAATGAGACGCTTCCTCCCCGCAATCCCGTCTTTAAAGCTTTTGCTGAAAACAAGGGAATTATTCAAAAACATACTCTCCACGATACCAGTTTAATGTGGGGAAATATTAATGAGTCCGCCGCGTTTGGACACAGCTATGAAATTGATGGAAACTATGTTAACATAGGCGGCAAGACATATTTTGTGAACGCCCACGATCCTGAAGCATACAAAGCTCATGGGGAACCTTTCCCGGCGAAGAATCCGGAGGACTTACACCCCGCCCCCCTGATCAAATTTGCAAAAGAAAAAGGGGTGTTTATAAAATTTGATTTTAAAACCCCTTTGGTTATAGATGAGTTTACGAAGTTGGGCAAGGACATTCCTTTTCACCGAAAAATGGGACACGCTTTCGTGAAAGAATTGGAGATGGAAGGGACGGAATTGAAGCCTTTTCAGACAAAAGAACAGCTTTCTCTGGAGGATGTTGCCCGCGCCAAGGAACTCCTCGGTGGAGCGCCCTTCCAGGTCAGTTGCCGCGGCGTTACCCTGAAAAACCTTGATCATAAACAGGTGGATCGCATTGCAGAAAAGGTAAAAGGGATTGCCGAAATTGTCAATTTCAACCTTCCCAAAGGCCAGAAAACGCCATTGCACATTGTAAAATATATGTGGAAAAAATATGGCATTACCACAGAAATAAAAATTAACAGCCCGAAAGACAGGGAATTCTGGGAAAAGGCAGGGATTCCGTATTTTGGAAGCTCGGACAAAAATGAATATGCGACACCTTTTACTTAACCTATCACTCCGCCGGAGGATGCCTCACTGAAAAGAGTTGAACCTGAATACCTTGCTCATAGTTAATCTTTCAAGAATCGGAGCTTCTCTCATAAAAAAAACATCAAAAAGTCATCGCCTGGATTTCCTCGTTGGAGCAGTGTGACAGGTTTGCTGTGACTTTTCCGTTCCTGAAACAAGTTCAGGACAGGCTTCCCGGTACGACCTTCTCAGGAGCACCCTTCTATGAATTTTTCCATTTGTTGTGTATGTGCGGTTGTCGATATACATAGTGTCCATATTATATATATCAAACTACATGGCAATATCATTATCAAAGCTTATTCCATATAATATTGCCTTTTTTTGGCTCCCCCCTCCAAGGCTAATCTTTCATGACATTTTTTAAGACAACACCCGGATTTTAATCGGGTGGTAGGACGATGCTCCAACTTAGAGATTATTCTTGTGTATTCTTGTTCCCGATACACTATTAACCTTCAGAATCTGGAAGATCCGTTAAAGAACCTGGCGCGCTTCTTAACTTTTCTCCTTTCCCCCTAAAGATAAAATGAAAGCAAATCTTGGCCGCAGGGGAGAGAAAAGATGAATGCTTCTTTTAGGGAGAAAGGATCGGGGCAAAGAAAGAATAACCTCTCTCCTTTCAACGAAGGTGTCTTACGGGATGTCCTGCCACCTTCAGACATCCTGGCACGCCTTTTTGAGCAGGCCAGGAAGATCAGGGCGAAAAGGTCGGAAGAAGAAGCCCGTCCCACTTCCCAAACAAAACTCCGAAAAAATCCCTATATAAAGTTGAGGCACATTCTTAATTCCTCCCTCCTGAATTTGTATAGGTAAGTGCAGAGTCGGAGCGCAATACCCGGGGGGGAGCAAGAGCGATATTCCATTCTCTGCCTGTGGAGGAAATGAATCATGAAAAAGCGGGGATTAAGAAGAACAATAAAGCTCTTCCAGCCCTTAAAGAAAAGTAGTAAATATTTTTGGAGGTGTTATCAATGGACCATATTTCAATTGTAGGCTCTGTATGCTATGACGTGGGAGGCATAATATCAAAAGCTGTCGGCGGCAAGATATTCATTGGACCCGAGATCCTCAGATCGCCCGGTGGAGCTCTTTTCCACACCGCCCGCTACCTGGGATCTCAGAACCTTTCAGTAGCCGTGAAGACATTTGTGGCTTTGGAAAAAGATGTATATGGCGAAATGATCAAAAAGGAGCTCAAGGAGCAAGGAATGGATATCAGCCACCTGAAGGAGGTTGAAATGTCAACCAACTTCTCGGTATTCGCCCTGGATCCGGAGACAGCGGAAAGGATTATCATTGTTATTGAGGGTGCTATCCGAAAATACGAGATGAATTTTAAGGATTATTACACAATTGGAAAATCTCGAGCTGTCTTCCTTACGCATAGTTATGCAGAGGATTCGAGAGAGCAAATAAAAGAGATTGCCAGGATATGTCAAAAAAAAAATCCAATCTTCTGCCAGATGGGGAAAACTCAGTATGCTTTTGGAATGGAATTCCTGTCGAACATCGCACAAAAGGTGACTTCAATCCAATTCAACGAGGATGAAGCTAGGCAGGTACTCAATATCAAGAACAACCCGACAGGTGTTCAGTTGGCAACGCGGCTGGTCGAAGAGCTGCCGGGAGTGCCTATCATCAATTTGACATTCGGAAACGGGGGTTCCATAACATACGACCGGCGCACTGACTCATTCCACACCTCCGGCATTCATGTCGTTGATTCCGTAAACTCGGTGGGAGCGGGTGACATCTTTTTCGCCAGCTTCAACCTGGAGTTCTTACTCTCCGGTGGAGACACTCAAAAAGCGTTGTTAACCGCCCGCGCCTCTGCAGCCCAAAAGACCACGGGGGAAATTCTCAAAAGGGATGAAGTTGCAGGTTTCCAGAAAAAATATCCCGCTCTTCCGATTGTGGTGCAAGCTGCTTCCAGAAAGGCCGCCGCCTGACCGGGATTATACAAAAGAGGGAACCAGCTACTTTTGTGAGCCGCTTCCCCTCGGGCAACCCTCTCGATGCGTGTTTTATTGAAGTCTATTTATGCAACACAGACAAAGTTCTTGCCGTTAATGGCCACCTTCTCGGCAAATCTCAATGAGCCTAAGACGCCGGGATGATCAGGGTTAATGATGAGGGCATTCATAAAAGCGTCTCGTACCGATCTGAACCTGCCAAGCTTCAGAAAACCTATTCACAGACAGTAGTGAATGAGCGCAGTCTCCCTGAAGCCGGGGGCATTCTCAATCATTCCAATAAGTCGAGTAATTCCTTCCCGAATCTTCTCCCGGCGCCCTGAGATGAAGCTCCGCCCGATCACCTACCGCAGTTCTGACAGATATTCTTCACTGGTTTTTCCTGGCACTTCACTCACCCTTTTCGCAAAGTATATAGGGGAGTGATTGTGATTGAAGCTTACATTTTCTATCAGGACTTACGTAAACCGAGAAATTCTCTTAATTTAGCATGGATATTTTGACTCAAAGGAGCAAGCGCTCAATCTGTGCCACCACGACAGCCTCTGCAGAATGCTCATGGGGATGAATCTTACAATGACGGTGCTCTCGAAGTTTTTTAGCCGATGGATTCGCATAAACCGCAGGCGTCCAGGACGGCTTATCCTTGATGATACGCTCGTCGAAAAGATTCACTCAAGGGCAATGGAATGTGCAGGGCATGCCTGGTCATCATCCCCTGGGACGCTCCATTATGGGGATTTATATAGTGGTGCTTTGCTAGGCTGACGAGGAAGTGCGGATTCCCATCTATTTCCGCCTCTGGCTTCCAAAGGAAAGAACAATCCACTGCAAGACCAAGGTGGATCTGGCGATTGTTACTCTCTAACTCTCTTCCAATGCTTTTCCTTCGATTGTCGGATCACTTCCAAAAAACCGGGATATGGGACTCTTTGCAATGGCGGCAATTCTATGCGGTTGATCGATTCTGCACTCGATTTCATTTCTCTTCCAGCGAGGGACCGTATTCCATGCCCTAAGCCAGGCGCTGAGAAATAAATCGGAGGTTGTTACCAGTCCCATGTGTCTTTTAAGGGGACGCAAAAGAAAAGATTTGTATAGTGCTTTTGGCGTTGTAAGAGGCGAATTTCAACTGCTATAGTTGACTTTTCCTTCATTGTAAGCGTTACTTGTGTTGAGGAAGGATAACTATGAAGAAGAAGATCTACCTGCCAAAGACACTAAAGGAACTGCAATCTCTTGACGATGATCGGCTCAAGGAATTGTGGGTAAGATATTTCAATGCACCACCAACAATGGCTTGTCCTGGGATGATAAGGACATTGTGGTATAGAATCCAATGTGAGAACCATAATTTGCGCATTAAACAGAAGAATATCACCAGGCTGAACCGCTACTCAACTAACCCGGACAAATACATAGAGAAATCATACAAAACCAAGTATCATCTGAGAAGCGGTATGGAAATTGTGAAGACATACCGGGGCAGACAGTATCGGGTACTTGTCCGCTCGCCGGGGGAGTTTGTCTATGACAACCAATCCTACAAAAGCCTGTCGGCCGTTGCAAAATCTATCTGTAACAAGAAGGTTTCCGGGTATGACTTCTTCGGGATCAACAATAAATGTCATAGGAATAGCAAGTTTATTCGTGGTGGAAACCCCTAAGTTGTTTCCCCCACACCCCCTTCCTCAGAAAATTTCATACTGCCGGATTGATGGAAATCGGAAATTTCCATCAATCCGGCGACATAAAAGTTCTTGGAGAGGGCGGGTGCCCAACCGTAGGTTGGGCGCGAGAAGCCTTCTTTCAAGAAGGTTCTCCCTGAAAATCAAACAAATAGCTCTTGAAAATGGCTGGAGGTATAGAAATGCAAAGGGTAAATTGTGCCATATATGTTCGAAAATCCACGGAGAAGGGATTGGAGCAGGAGTTTAATTCTCTCCACAACCAGGAGGAAGCTTGCAAGAACTACATCCTGTCCCAGGCATTTAACGGGTGGGAATACTACAGGACTTACGAGGACGGCGGTGTCTCCGGCGGGACGATGAAACGCCCGTCTCTCAAAAGAATGCTTCTTGATATGAAGAAGGGACTTGTTCAGACTATTGTGGTTTACAAGGTGGACCGCCTCTCAAGATCCATTATCGATTTTCACAATATGATGAAGGAGTTTGAAAAATACAACTGTAGCTTCGTTTCCATCACACAGGCATTCGACACCTCCAATTCTATGGGAAAGCTCACTCTCAATATGTTGCTCTCGTTTGCTCAGTTCGAACGGGAGGTCTCTGCGGAGAGAATCCGGGATAAGATTGCCGCCACCAAAAAGAAAGGGTTGTGGACAGGGGGATGCCCACCGCTGGGTTATGATCTGTCGGAGAAGAGGTTGATTCCCAATCCGAAGGAGGCGGAGCATGTCAGGTTCATTTTTAAGAAATACGTGGAGTTGAAGTCGCTAATCAAGTTGAGGAAATTTCTATTGAACACTGATGTAAGAACCAAGAAATGGACCAGTAAAACCGGTTTAAAGAAAGGCGGAATGGTATTCTCCCGCTCCATGCTGTCCCGTTTGCTTCGCTCCAAGGTTTATATCGGTAAAATCGAGAACAAAAAAGACGGAGTCTCATACCCTGGAAAACACCAAGCTATAGTGAGCAGAGACCTTTTCAACAACGTCCAATCGCTCCTCGATAACAATCGGAAGAATAGGCTGGAAACATATAGCCGGGATTCGTTTCTTCTATCCGGCAAGATATTTGATGAAGGTGGGAAGCCATTTAAGAATGAGAAGGGGACAAAAAACAAGGTGAAAAAGTATCGATATTACGCACAAAAAGGCAGGTACCTTCCCGCAGGCGATTTTGAGGATATCACCTTTGAAGTTGTAAAAGATTTACTGAACTGTCCGCTGAACAAAATCCTTACCGACGGACAGGCGCTTGATTTCAAGCAGATTGATTTTGACGGACTGACTTTGCGCAAACAGGCAGATTTGATCAGAGCTATGATTTCAAGGATTATCTATCACGATGAAAAGCTGACCTATTTTATCAATGTTGACGACCTGTCATATCTCAGGTCATTCGGAAAGAAGGATTACATCAATGTAAAAAGTGACGAAAGCGACGCCCGGATATACCTTGCCGGGGACAAGAAAAACCTTGTTGTCGAGAAAGATATACTACTCGCCAGCCGACCTTCAACGAATCAATATATCGGGGACGGCAAAAAGATCATTACGGTATCCGGAAACAACACAAACCTGATAAAAGCCCTCAGCGTCGGATGGAGATATGGGAAAATGTTTATGGGAAAATGTTTAATGAAGGAAAAACAATAAGGCAAATTGGCACTGAAGAAAAAAGAGCCGACAGGACGATTTACAAATATCTGAATCTCAACTACCTCTCCCCTAATGTCGTTAATAGTGTCATGGACAGCGAAGCCCCGTCGCATATTAACCTGCAGGCACTCTTCAACATCGCCTCAAAGTATCCCGATTTCAATGATCAGGAGCAGGTGTTTTATTGTAGGCAATAGTAGGTAATAGTCTGAAGTTGTGCAAAGCTGTTGGGGAAGAAACTTTTTTTAAAAAAATTCTCTTCCTGCGCCCAAAGATGAAAACAACGCCAATACCTTTGACTCACCCAATTTCGCCCATGTATAGAAACCCATATGTCTCGCCAAATTCATCGCAGATCACAAGCTTACCCAAGTCAAAGTTACTTCCCACAATGCAAAAATCCCGCAGTGTTGCGGGACTTTTGAGATGTTTTGTATATAAACATTAAACATGAAAAATACTGGTGGTGGACTAAAAATTCCCAGACTCAACCATACAAGAATCTCACTTGAAAACATCAAATAACAGGGAATTTACAGGGAAATATTAAATTTTCGGGTAAGTTCATTGGAATAAGGGAAAATCGAGATGGAACAAACATAGTAAAACAGGAGCTTTCCACGATCAAAGAATCCCCTAAAACTCCAAATTCCCTGAAAAGATAACAGGGAATTTTTTTGGGGTAACAGGGAAAGATTTTGGACTAATGGGAAATATCGTTGGAAATGCAATCTCCTGACCACGTCTAGAAAGTACAACATTATCTATACTCCTCCAAACCATAATCAACCTTGAGTTTATTCAAAGACTTGTTTTCATCCCCAAATATCACCGCAGCTTCCCCGATAAACGAGTTCTTTTGGCGGGAAAGCTGGTTGGGATGAAGTCCGTATTTAGATGCAATCTGAGATAACGATTGCTCTTCCCCCAAAAACTTCAGGATAACCTCAGCTTTGAACTGAGGTGATACTTTTATCGATTCTTTATTAATTGGGGACCTCCACACCTTCTTTCTTGGTCTCCACACCTTAAATACTTTTATATATTGTCCGAATTTATGGGTCCACTAAAACCCCGTGTAAATTCCTTCTCAAAAATGTACAGTTTTTCCGAAAAATTCCCACTTAAAAATGTTCAGGTACATCTGTATCCTTGAGGCCACAAATATCGCGACGGCTTTGAATATGCCCTGTCAATAATTTAAACATTTTTTTTAACTGTTTCGATTCCTCTTTCAGGTTGTTAGCCGCCTTCCAGACAGATGTTTTCTTTTGATTTCTCTGCAACCGCCTCCTCTCTGACCATCCTGCTTTTGCCTTTTAGCCTATGACTTTCGCCTTTGAGGTAATAGACGTCGCCGTGGTGATGCAGTTGGTTAACTCTATCCTTCAGAAAGTTTTTCTTTTGCCTCATCACTCATATCTATTTGTCTTGGTCTGGAATAATAGGCTTTAATAAATGCATCGACAACATCCGGATCAAACTGCTTTCCTTTTTCTGAAAGAAGTATCTTAATTGCATCGTCGGGATGTATTCCATATCTATAGGCGCGATCGCTTGTCATTGCATCGAATGCATCAGCGACAGCAATTATTCTGGAACATTCTGGAATATCCTTTCCACTTTTTATGCCAGGATATGCCGGACGATCAACACCTTTCGTCTTTCCATCAAATCTTTCATGGTGATATTTAACGCAATCGGAGAATTTTTCCAGATGATAAACTCCCTCAACAATACTTGCACCAACTTCAGGATGTTTTCTGATCTTCTCTATTTCATCAACAGTTAATGGATCGATTTTCTGCAAAATCTCTTTGCTGACAATTATTTTTCCAACATCATGAAACATACCAACAGTCCACTTATCTTTTTCTTCTCTTTTATTAGTACTAGTACTTTTTTTCAATTCCCTCAATATTGCAATACAATTGATAGCAACCCTTCTTGAATGCCCCTTTGTAAAATTATCGATTCTCTCCAAAATAGAGCAAATTAATTCATATAGCTTTCTCCCCCTTTCTTCTTCCTGCTCCCTTTTGTTATCTTTATCTTTCTTCCTCTTGCATGCTTTTTCTATTTTGGCAAGCAACTGTTCTATCCATTTATCAATACCTTTTACTTGATATCCAAATGAATTTGGGTATTCCATTACTTCACCTGCATTTGGAATAGTCCCATATGCAGTCAATATTATAATCTGGGTAGTTACGTCTTGTTGTTTAACAAATTCTAATACTTCTATGCCGCTTTTATCATTATGCATCTTCATGTCAAGAATAATTACATCAAAGTATCCCTCTTTATCCTTAAGAATTTCAATCGCGATATCTTCATCTTTCGCTGTAGATACTTCCCATTTTTTAAGTTTAAATTTCTGAGGAAGAGATTCTCTTATGCCAAGATCATCATCGACTAATAGTATTTTCATACAATTCATCTCCTTTTAAATTAAGTTCTACTTGACTTTGAAATTTCAGGGAAGAAAATCAGGAAATTCGCACCTTCTCCCGGAATTCCATCTTCAAAAATATGTCCATCCATATATTCCACAAATAATTTTATAAGAGAAAGTCCAAGTCCAATAGAATCATCTTTATTCCTTGTTGTATAAAACGGTTCGAATATTTTATTCTTGTCTTCACAAGGAATTCCATGGCCTGTATCTGATATTTGAATTTTCACAAATCTTTCTCTTATCGGTAAATTATATTTCCAATTTTCTTCCCTTGTAGCGTTATTTACACCAATTCTGATCTCTACAACTTGTTCCATTAGGGTAGAGGCATTCGAGATAATTTCTTCCATTATGTCAATCAGTTTATTTTCATCTGCCTGGATATATCCCACATTTTCTTCAAGATTGAAATATATCAAATTCTTCTCTGCTAATGATCCAAATGTGCTTATATGCTCTTTCACAAGCTTTGTGGGATTGACTATTGAGAATTTAAAATCTGGCCTTCCGGAAAATTCCTTGAATTCTTTGATGATTTTTCTTATTCTTCCGATTTGGATGTCAATTTTATCAATGATCTTACTGGTTTTATTTAAGTCAATTACTCCTAATTCCTTTGCTTCATTGAAATTGGAAATATGGACATCTATTGCAGAAAGAGGATTCATTATCCTATGAGATGATGAAGCGGTAAATTGCCCCAGTGCAGCGAACTTGGTCATCTCAATTTTTTCTTGCAACAACTTCCAACTATCTATTGCCGCTGCAGCCTGGTTTGCAAAAAGCTGAAGAGCGCCGGTATCTGCCGAAGTTATCGGTCTTGGGATATACTTATTATCTACATACAAAGCTCCAATAGCATTTCCTCTGACTAATAAGGGAGCAATTGCAAATTCTGAAGTATCTATCTTCAATTGTCTCATACCTCGAAAGAATGAATCAGATTCACCAACTTCAGAGGAGTGGAATCTCTTGGCAGTCTGATTTAACATGACATCCAGGAGTATGTTTCTATCCTCAACAGGAAAACTCAGGCTCTTGACAGCTCTTGAAATATTAGAATTTTTAAATTCATCTTCCCTATATTCGAACTCCTGGACGACAACCTTAAAAGTTGAAAAAGGATCTTCTCCTTCCCAAAGCTTATTTCTAAATACTTCGTCAGCCTCTTTCTTCTCAATTGAACCAATGGCAAGTTCCCCCCTTACTTCTTTTGAGCCTTCATCTGTCAGGAAAAGAATTGCTCTATTAAATTCAAGACAACCTTTCATTGTTAATCCTGTCAAAATAAGAAAGAGATTTTTTAAATAATTCGGCTCTGTCTGGAGCATCGGGCCAATTCTGTTCATTATCCTAAGTTTTCTTGCCATTTCCCTTTCCTGTTTCTGAAGCCTTTCGTTTCGAATGGCAACTGCCGCCCTGTAGCAAAAATCCCTGATAAGATTGCAAAGCTTTGATTCAAAGAAATCATATTTTAACGACTTTAAACTCAAGACTCCAAATATCTCAAAATAGATTTTTTTAATTGATTTGGTGAATAATGAGTTTAGCACCAGGCGATTAATTTTCTGAATTTCTCCTCTACCAAGGTTTTTAATTCCCTTTTTATATAGAATAAGAGCGTCTTCTGATATTGTATCATCAACAAATGATTCAGGAAGAAAGAATGTTTTATCCTCAATAATTCTATTCAAACTTCTTGTAATTATTTTCTTTAATTTTCCCTCAATATCAGTATCAATGCCGATATTCCAATTGCTAATAATTGATTTACTTTCATTTTCAAGAAAATCCCATGTTCTTCTCATGCCAATAGTCTCTCGACGCTTCAAACAATCAAGAAAAGAATGCCAATCTAAAATATCATCTTCATTGAGCAATAGAAAACGAACAAAAATTGGAAATGAGGCAAAAGATTTTATTTTTTCTAATTCCATTAAAATCTTTGGATCTTTTATACTTTTTTTAAAATTCTGAAATCGCTGACTATGTGCCTCGTCTTGAATGACTATTTCTTCACATGATTTCACCACCTTGATTGAACCCCATTCTGGATCATTCCCTATATTTAAGACTCCCGGAGTTAACTTATAATATTTGCCCTCCCCGGCTACTTTTATTGCTTCATCCCCTACAACAAGTCTTATGTGACCTGCATCAGCTTGTGTAACATCCATAATCAACTTAAAAAGATGCTGAAGTTTTGACTCAACTCCTCCGTGCAAAAGTGCCAGATCCAACTCTCTGAGTTTATTAAAAGCTTCAGCTTCTTTTGTCATCTGCTCATACTTCTGAGCGGCTTTCAAGTTATATGCGGCAACCTTAACATAATCCTTGAGACATTGCGAATCTTTAACTGAGAATTTCTTGCTGATTTTGCGGACAATATTATGAGGATATATGCTCTCAATGATAAGCCTATTTAATCTACGAATATCCCCCTGGGTCAGGACTATTTCTTCACTTCGCCAGAGTTGATTGCAATGTTCCGGATAATTTATATCCTCCAGGACTTCCTTATCAAAGAAGTCTCTTTTCTCGATAATCCTATTCAATGTAGAAATCACACTTACTTTAATGCCATCATCAATGTCTTGAAGTGGCTTGATTCCAGGTAATTTAGGCTTTATTTCTTCGTCCATATTTTTAAATATTAATTCTTCCACATTTTTTTCAGGCTCCCTCAGCTTTCTTAGAAATGAATGCCATTTGAAATCATCAGCCTGAAACAATGCAGGCCCATTGTCAACACATATACAACCAATTGTTTCATTTTTCACAATCATTGGGGAGACAATCCACTGTTCAATCTCATCCTTTTGTAAAGTGACCCATCCTGTGTGTTTCCCATCTTTTTTATATCTTCTGATATCGTCTCTGTTAAAGATTGTCGGACTCTCTTTGAGCTTGGCTTTTTCCCAATAAGGATTTCCTTCTATTGTAATTCTGATGCCACAAGGTTCGGGTTCGTGACCAATTGATTTCTTCAATACAATTTCTTTGCCATTCGGCGATGCAAGGTATATCCTTGCATGATTATAACCAAGGTCCCTGATTGCATTTATAATTGTATCAATTCTCTCCCCCAGGGATTTTTCGGATAACTCTTCCAATTTCGATAGCATACCTTTTAAGTTTGCAATTTCATTGATATCAATAGTTGATAATATAGCACCAATTACTTCGTCGTCATCATTTCTCACAGGCATGGAAGTGACACGGACAAATCTTAAACCGTAAGCTGTCCTGAGAATTAGTACTTTTTGTTCGTCTTTCCCTTCTTTGAATGTAATTTTTGCGGGACAATCCTTGCATGGAGTCATTCTTGCATATTCCTGCAGGAAAGCCGCCCAGCACGAGCCGGAGGGTTTGGGATCCCCACCGAACATTTCAATATGCTTTTTATTTCTATACCATATACCATACACTCTATCAATAATGCAGATTCCTGTATCAAGATTATCGAGAGTTTTATGGAGCCATTTTACACCTTCTTGCCTTTGGCTCAATTGCTCATCCATATCATTAAGGGAATCTATATAAAACATCAGATGGTCAACAAATTCACCCACATTTTCCCTTTCAATATATTTATGAATACAACGGATAACACCGCTCTTTAATACTGATTTAGTCGGGATTTCAGTCTTCCCGCTGTAAAGGATTATTTTAGAATCAGGCGACTTATCTGCCAATTTTGGAATAACCTTGGGATCAATTGCCCCATCCTCCAGGACATAATCAATAAGAATATAATCAAATTTTATACCGCTTCTATCTATCTCTTGAAGGGCTTCATCGGTTTTCTTAAAGCTTCTAATAATATACCCCCTTCTTTCCAGGGGACCGGTTAATGCCGATAACATTGATTTATCATCGTCAATAACCAGGATTGCCATTTTATTCTCATTTGTTCCCATTTTAATCCCTTTCTATACTCAACCGCAAAAGAATTGTCATCTTAATTGGCAGGCATGAATGCCTGTGCTACGAGTTTTGCGACATTTTTTATGATGACAAAATATATTCACAGGAGTATAATGGCAGATTTTATACAGAGTCACTATTAAATGATATAATCAGTATTTGCCCGGAATCTCAAGGCAAAAGGTTGATCCAACAAACATAATACTTTCTGCTACTGATAGGTCTCCGCCAATTCTTTTGGCTATCCCCCTTGCAAGGGATAGTCCTATTCCAAGTCCTTTTTCCTTTGTCGTGTACATGGGTTGAAAAATTTGGTCAAATCTTGGATCAAAATTTCTTCCATGTATTCCGGGTCCCGAATCCTGGACAAGAATCCTCACTCTGTTTGCCTGTTTGTTAACCGGCTCAATTCTTATTAGTACCTCACCCTTTTTTCGGAAGAAAAGAGAAATCTGTTGTATGGCATTTATTACGAGATTAAATAATACCTGTTCCGCCCCGACATCAATTTTCAGGTCTTTATCTATACCTTCATCAAACTGTGGGTCTATTTTTGCGCCTGATTCTCTTGCAAGAGGCTTTGCTGAATCAACGACATTCTTTATAATTTGAACAAGAGGAATGAATTTTTCTCTTCCTTTCTTAAATAATCTGAGAAAAACATCGGCAGTCCTATGAATATTATCTTTTTCAAGTATAATATCTTCTAAAGTGGGATATAAAAGATCCAAAGATTTACCCTTTTCTTCTATATCCTCAATTCGCGCTTTAAATTCCTTTACAAATTCTCCAAATGCTGCCATCCTTGTATTTAGCTCATGTCCCAAGCCTGCTATCAATTGTCCATCAACTATGAACTTATGTTCCGACTCCACCCATTCATATAACTTCTTCTTGAAAATAAGTGATTCAATTTGTGCCGCATAAGCCTTAAATTTCTCATAATTTATTTTCTTAAGAGCGTTTATATCTTTATAAAATGCAAAGAAAGAATAGCCAATTTCTGCCGGGACATGGAGTGGTATTCCCATGCATGAATCAAAGAATAAAACTTTTCTTAAATACCGAAATTTGCCAATTCTTTTTGAGACATTTTGAGAATAAATGATATGCGGTTTATCTTCAAGAACATCTCTTACGGGACTATATCGCATTTTATCTGAATTGTTATAAAATCTTTCTTCATCTATTTTTTCCTTAATACCATCCTCATCTACTTTTTCCTCAACACCATATTTATTACAATATGCAAAAAGCTCAGATCTGTATGTTATAGGATCAAGAGTTATTATGGCAATATTATCGGCAGATATTTCTTTTCTCAATTTTTCGAGCATTTCAGTTATTTCTTTCCTGAAGTCCTTATCTTTTTTTTCTATTACTGAAGAACTAAAAAAAATGGGAGAGGATAACTCAGGCTCATCTGACAATCCCCTATTACAACCAATTCCTTGTTGAATTTCACCTTTTAACGCCTTATCCAATGCCTCTTCAAGTTCTTCATCGGTAAAAGGAAGGTAAATAAATCCATATATCTTTAATCCGCATATTCCTATCTCATGAGAGCTTTCAAGATTTCCAGTCATCAGAATTACTTTGGAATAATCCTTTTCCTCCAGGATTTTCTCACATGCCCACTTTCCCCCATTTGTTGGTATTGAAATATCCATTAAGATCACATCATAGTCAAATTCTTCCGTTTTCTTCACAGCATCTTCTGCAGTCTCTGAGGTATCAACTCTATTAAATCCTAACCTTTCAAATTTACTTTTCATTGCATCCAAAAAAGGTGGATCATCATTTGCGATAAGCACACTGCAATTATCAGGAACGGTGAATGTGCTATGTTTTGTCCTGGCAACATTTGATTCGGAAAATATAAAAGGTTCTCCCTGGCCTGAAATTGCCCTGTCTGGATGGATCTTTACATCTTCAATAATCCTGAGGTATTCTTCAATACTGACATCAATTAATCTTATAGAAGGATCTACTTTCTTTATTATACCAATTACATAATCCCCGGACATAATATTTAGCTTAATATCGTCTTTTTTCTCCAGTCTCTCCTCTTCAACTCCATCTTCATAATAATTTCTGACTTCCTTAATAGGTAACCTTGCTGATATTCCTTCTTCTATTTCTCCTACGGCATAATCCCCACTAATTGAATTGATATGTAATCTTACAATTTGTCCCTCGTTATAGTCAAAGCTATCTCTTTTCCAGGGATCGTCTCTTGCAATTCTCCAGCTAAGCTTTAACCTTTTCCCTTTCTCATATACAGCAAGGACATAAAAGTCTTCTTCACTTCCCTCTTTTAGTTTTGGTACATTTTTTTCTTTAAGTTCCTTCGACCAATTAATTTCCCTTTGATGAACTCTCCCCGACCAATTATTTTCAATTTTAACAACAACATAATTGGGGTATCTCTTTATTACCTTCCCCTTTACTATATCTCCCTCTTTATACCTTATTTCATTTTCTTCTTTGACATTACTCAATATAAATCATCACACTTTCAGGTAATAGAAATAAACATATATAATGATATTATCTCAATAATAATCTTTTATGTAATTAATATGCCTTTCCTTGCCGTTAAATATTTTCCTTTAAAGTAATTAGAAATATTTATTTCAGAAAAATGTTGATTAAATATTATACACACAAAAAAATTCCCTCTTAAACTCCTCAAACCTGTCTTCCAATATCGCCTCTCTTATTCTCCTCACAAGGTTCAATGAAAAATGCAGGTTGTGATATGATGCAAGTCTGGGGCCCCAGGACTTCGCCTGTTATAAAGAGGTGGCGGAGGTATGCAGGCGTCCGGTATTTTAAGCTCTGATGGGGTCTTTCGTTGTTGTAAAAAACAATATACCCCCTGATGCCCGCCCGTGCTTCCCGTGGAGTCGAATAATCCTTCAAATACACCTCCTCATACTTCAAACTCCTCCAAAATCTCTCGGAAAAAATGTTGTCGATGGCACGGCCTTTGCCATCCATGCTTATCAATACATTTCTGTCCTTCACAAGCTCAATATACTTCGAGCTTGTGAAATGGCTCCCCTGGTCGCTGTTGAATATGGCCGGGCAAGACCTGGAAAAAGCCCGCTCCACAGTTTTAAGAACAAAGGGCATTTCAAGTGTCTGGTCCAACTCCCAGCTGATGATAAATCGGGAATACCAGTCAATGACGGCGACCAGATACATCCACGACTTTTGGAGCTTGATATAAGTAATATCTATTCCCCAGACGTGGTCGGGGCGCTGGACCTTGACATCCCGCAACAGATAAGGATATACTCTGTGTTGCAAGTCCCGCTTGCTCAGATTGGGACCGGGATGGATAGCAGGATAAATCTATTCATTTGACCATAACAAGCCCGCCTTATCTTCACCTGAGACAGTATTCAGACAAGACTGAATACATAGGCAACAAGGAAGGTCTCTTCCCGACCCTTGTCAGGATATTCGAAGAAGTTTATCGGGTAACCAAGAAGAAAGGATTCCTGTGTGTCAACGTTTCCGATGTCATTGAAACGAAGACGAAACATTTGACGGATTTCCCATATAGAGTTCTGGACATTTGCAAGGCGGTCGGATTCAAACACAAAAGCACAACAATATGGGATAAAGGCTCGCCCTTCTCTTCCTGGAATCTTCTGAGAAGAAGGATGTTCTTTAATCACGAGTATATTTAGGTGCTCCAAAAATAGTCCAGATAAGTTCTCATAGGCATCTTGGCGGAAGCATCCATATCATTAGAAGTAAAGGAATTTGCAAAATAGTGTTAAATGGAAATTATGATAGATTCTATTTGACAAATAAATATCTGGGGCTTTATCGGAGGTTCCTATGAGCAATGACAGTTATTTAAAAGAAATTGAGGAAGTATTAAAAATTCCGGACATTATGGCAAATTTGGAACCTGAAAATGCTATTAGTTTAAAAAAACAGAAGCCATCATCTTTGAGATCTTTACTTATTAGTGAATCTTCTATGGGTCAAAGAGATGTTGATTCTATTATTTATGAAGATCTGCCAGAGCATGTTATGAAGGAATTTCATCCTCCATTGACTAGTTCTGAAGATTCATCTGAATGAAGTGAAATGAAACATTCTTTTTTCAAAAGCACCGAGAGAAGCAAATGATAGTTCTTATTATGATCCCCCTATAGTATTATGCACCTTTGTTTATCAAAAACCCAATCATATCAGGTAAATACTATTTTGTTGAAAGGACTACCGCATTGATTGACGACAATGAAAAAAAACGGATAAATAACAACTCAAAATCGGTGGCAACCATGTTTAGAGTCAAAAAGGCTCAAACTCGTAAATGGGTGCCCCAACCTATGCTAAATGGAAGAATTGATTGGAGATACCTTTCGGATATTCTTGAGTTATTATACAAGAATCCGAGACATGGTAATCCCGATGATCCCCTTGATGATCTTATCTATGTAATGCTCACCCGAAAGTCACCCATTGATATGGCCCCTAAGATTTTCAAGAAATTAAAAGAGAAATATGAGAATTGGGATAATTTGCTACAAGATTCTCAAAACAATTTAATAAATTTGCTTTATGGAATCGGACTTGAGGAAATCCGGGCAAAGGATATCACAGATACGCTTGAGATAATTAAAAAGGAATTCGGCTCGCTATCACTGGATCCACTGAAGAAATGGACAAATGATAGGTGTCTCAGACTCCTCACTTCCCTGCCAGGAGTTGGCACAAAAACTGCTCGCTGTGTAATGATGTACGCTCTTGGTCGAAATGTTTTTCCCGCTGATGCGCATTGCACCAGGCTTACCCGGGATATCTTTCCGGTGTATCCTATAGCGAAAACCTTTCCTATAAAGCAAGGATCGGATAAGTCTTTCCGGTTTTGTATTGCCGGAGCGGATTCGGCTCAAATTATAGCTTCTTTTATTTCTGTTCATTTTATTCATACCGATTCCTCTGTTCTTCCATCATTGCTCTGACCTTTTCAATTTCATAAGGCGGTTTCTTGAGATGAATAATGGCATGACAATTGGGGCAAACCGGGACAAGATCCGTGGCAGGGTTGATCCCGTAAGATCCATTAAGCGGAAAAAGGGGTTTGGTATGATGAATATGAATAAAACCTTCTGCAACAGAACCATATAAATTACTCGGATTCAGTCCACAGACAGAACAAATGACACCTTTGATTTGGAGACATAAAGCCCTGTTTATCCTGCTTCTCTTATTCTGTAAGAACTCTCGCCTTCTTACTCTGCAATAACACTGTCATCAAAATCTTGTTGTATTGTTTCAAGAGGAAGAAGAGCAAGAGAAACTCCCAAGAAGTCGGTTATCCATGGTAGAATTGTTAGCAGATTATTCTCGATCTATACAAAATTTACATGTCTAAATAAAAAACCATATAAAAGCAATAAATACATAGAACTTAAGGACAAATTTCAATTAGCTATCTAGCGGAAAATTGTTTAGCAGAGGGGAGGTTTCTCTTTTGAATTATGGAATGATAATTATGACTGGATGTGCTAACTTTGTCCTAAGATCATTGAGATTTCTTCCAAAGCGCTTATCAAAAACTTGAAGAGGCATAAATGAAGCGAGAATATTATTCTGATTCCATTTCAAATTTCATAACATCTTCCATAGATGAAATAATTGGCAAATTAGCCATCAGTAATGATTTTTCATTGAAACAAACACAAAGATATGCATGGGTGGAAGAAATTCGAATATTACAAAAAGCTCTTTCCCGCTATCAAGGCTCTGTATATTTCGAATATTCAATACCAAGAATGGGACAACGGATTGATGTTGTGGTCTTGATTGGGCCGGTAATCATCGTCCTTGAATTTAAAATTGGAGAAAATGAATTTACTTCTTATGCTATAGAACAAGTATGGGATTATGCATTGGATCTGAAGAACTTCCATGAATCGAGCCATGAGCATTACATTGCTCCGATTCTTATCGCCACTAATGCCAAAAATATCACTCCAGTGATTTCCATAACCCCACAAAACGACAAATTGTTTTTTCCCATTAAAGGCAATGAGAAGTCGCTTTGTAACATTATTGACAATGTTTTAGTGTTTGCAGAAGGTGAAAATATTGAGCCTACATTATGGGAGCAAGGTCGCTATTGCCCCACTCCCACCATCATCGAAGCAGCAACTGCGCTTTACAATGGTCACTCAGTTGAAGATATCTCCCGTAGTGATGCCGGCGCAATAAATCTTAGCAAGTCATCAGACACCATAGATGAAATCATCAAAATATCAAAAACGAATTCTCAAAAATCAATTTGTTTTTTAACCGGCGTCCCGGGAGCTGGAAAGACTCTAGTAGGTCTAAACATTGCAACAAAAAACTTTGATAAATCTAATGAGATGTATAGTGTATTCCTTTCAGGTAACGGACCGCTTGTTAATATCCTCCGAGAAGCTTTGGCAAGGGATAAGGTTAAACAAGGGAAAGAAACAGGCAAAAGAATAAAGAAAGGCGAGGCAATGAGTGAAGTCAAGATGTTCATCCAGAATGTTCATCATTTTCGAGACGATTGTCTTATCTCTCCTGAGACACCTCCAATCGAACATGTAGCCCTATTTGACGAAGCTCAACGAGCCTGGGATCTTAAACAAACATCATTTTTCATGAGAAGTAAAAAAAACAAACCCAATTTTGATCAGTCAGAGCCTGAGTTTCTTATTTCCTGCCTTAATCGCCATCCAGATTGGGCTGTTATTGTCTGCTTAGTTGGTGGTGGCCAAGAAATCAATACAGGCGAAGCAGGAATTACGGAATGGATAGAGGCATTGGATAAATCTTTCCCACATTGGCACGTTTATATATCGCCTCGACTTACTGATGCAGAATATGGCACCGGAGAAATTTTAAATACACTCTCATTTCATTCTAATATCAACTACTTAGATGATTTGCATCTTTCTATATCAATGCGTTCATTTCGAGCGGAAAATGTATCTCTATTGGTAAAACAATTATTAGACTTAGACAAGAAAGAGGCACAAAATACTCTTGAAGAAGTTGGAACCAAATACCCTATAGTTTTAACCCGTGATATCAACAAAGCAAAAAGATGGTTGAAAGAGCAAGCAAGAGGTTCTGAGCGATATGGAATGATTGTTTCGTCTCGAGCACAACGTTTGAAACCCTACGCCATAGATGTAAAGTCCCCCATGGATCCCATTCATTGGTTCCTCGATAGCAAAGAAGACGTACGATCATCTTTTTATCTGGAAGATGTGGCGACAGAATTTCATATTCAGGGTTTAGAATTGGATTGGATATGCGTAACTTGGGATGCAGATTTCAGATTTACTGATAAAGGTTGGGAATATCGATCTTTCTGCGGAGATCGTTGGAACTATATTAGGAAAGAAGACAGAAAGAAATACCTTAAAAATGCTTACAGAGTTCTTCTTACCAGAGCCCGTCAAGGAATGATAATAGTAATTCCTTCCGGTGATCTGGAGGATCCCACCCGTAATCCTGATTTTTATGATCCCACATACGAATATTTAAAAGAAATTGGTTTTAAGATAATTTAATGGAAAACTGCGGGGTATTCCACAATTTTTCCAGCAGATCGAAACTGAGAGAAATACTGATAAGGATCGCATTCACAGCGCATATAATCGTAAGCATCAGAAAGAACCTGTATTGGAAGAGCTAGCAATACTGAGAAAAAAGATTGGAGAGCGTAATCTCGAAGAAAAACTTGGCAAATATCTTGGCAGAATCGAAACTCAATATAAAGAGGTATTGGATAGGCTTCTTACTGCTTCGGGTGCGGGATTGGCCCTTTCTGTTGTGCTCCATGAAGTTGAAAAAGGAATCAAGGAGTTGGATAGAGGATTGAATCGAAACCTTCCCTGGATCATTTACAGGAGCTTGCCAATCATTTAACTGAATTAATCGATGGGCTTACTTATCTTACAAGAAAGTCCGGAATGAGAAATAAAAAGTCCAATGTATTAATAAAACAGGTGCTTTTCAATGTTGGCTTTCGACTTCGCTACCATAAGATTAAGATTATTAATGAGATGGGACAAGGTGGCCCCATCTTCGAAGTAAAATGTTCCCGCCGCCTTATAATAGCAACCATGATGAATCTTATTGATAATTCAATATGGTGGCTTGATAACAAGGGATCAACAGATAAGCGAATATATGTTGGAAGCACGCTCGATCTTCCACAATGTCCATCTATCATTGTTGCTGACAACGGTCCAGGATTTGATCAGGTCGGAATATCTTGATGTCTTTGATTCGCTAATAAAAGGCGGACTTTCAGGTGGGAAATGGGAGATTTACTCTGACTTCAGGAGACAGGCTATTTATTCTGAAATTACAGCTTCTGATATGATAAATATGCTCGATTCAAGAGCTCAATTTACCAGGTTTCAATTGACTTATAACTGTCGCAATACACGCCCAATTGGAGAGGAGACATCATTAATTTCTGGATTTGAGACTCCTCCATTTTTACCGAACAAAATTGAAGGAATACCAGTTGAATACTTTTTTTATGGAAATCAGCGTGAAGAAATAAAATCTCTGGAAAAAATCCTGAAGAATCTAAAAAAAGCAGGAATTCCCTTTCGGAATATTACTATTCTGTCCCCACATAAATTTGATGGATCTATTGCATCAAAACTTGATAGTAATGATTACTCAATAATTAATTTATTTGATAAAGCAGTGCTATTTCCAAGAAGGCGCAAGATTACATTTTCCACTATCCATGGATTCAAGGGCATGGAAAACTCATATGTTATTATTGTTGATATTGATAGTTTGAGCGAGGATTATCAGAAGTGCCTACTCTATATCGGAATGTCAAGAGCAAGAGTGGGATTGTCATTATTGATTTCGAGGGAATCAAGAGATTACTATCGTGAACTTGTAAGAAAGAGTGTGGTGTAAATATGAGAGAGCAATTGTTGGATTTCTTGAAGAGGGAGCTTATAGGCCCGGATCCGGTTTCGCCTTATATTCAACCCAATGGGGAAGAATTTCTGACTGAACCCCCCAGACTCAGATATGGAGCCGGGATTCTATTCCCTCAAAAGTCTATTGTCAGGGATGCTGATTCAAATGAAAATACCGAAAGACAACTTCTTGAGGGTCAGGAAGAACCTCAAGAAGCAAGTGAAATCTCTTCTGATATTAAAGAACTGGAATTTTCTAGCGCATCTCTGGATGAGACCAATGATGTTGATGATGATCCAGTAAATCTCGCCAATGATTTTTTTCCCTCGGCACTGGGATTTAGCTGTTATTTAAAAGTTCCGGAAAGTGGTTTAAAGATAGAGATAACTGCTGGAAGATACAAAAAAGGCGAATTAACTACCTCCGATAGTGATGGGAATCACATAGAAAAGGAGGGTTTTGCGCGGGAATCTCTGGACACAAGCTTACTGATTCCAGCAAATAGTCTGCCAACAGCGAATTCTCCTTCTTCCAATTATACTGTGGATAAAAATAATCAACCAACCGGGATGACATTGAATATTAGAGATAGGTCTCGAATTGCACCCGGGGGAGATGAGAATAGACTCTTTACATTTACATTAATAAATACACTTGAATGTTCGGGGGGCAGTATTCAGAATGAAAAATGCCTATTCCAGGTTGAATTTGAAGTTAAGGCGGTAGATGATTCCCCCTGTTTTTTTCCATATCCTGCAATAGAGCCGGTATCAGAAGATAAAGATGAAAGAGCAATAAGGTTACTCTACAGGAATCACCATGCATATGCTATTGGACATGGTTGTGCCCCTTCCTGGGAGGAAGTCACTGTTGGAAATGCCCGCAGAATTCGGTCGGATATAATACCAGATTACGATTTAAAGCCAATTGTGCCCACAAGACTCCCTGATCTCAAATTATCAATGTATCGACTTGGCTTTCCGGAGAATGAAGAAAGTCTCATTTCAAGTTTAATCTTGCTTTGTGATAAGTATGAGGAATGGATTGGCAATCAGAAACAATTTGCTGAAAGTCAATTGAGTGAGGATTTAAGAGGAATTGCTGAAATCCATATAGGAAATTGTAGGAAATGTCTTGAGCGAATGAGAAATGGAATAAATTTGATACAGAGCGACTTCCTGATCAGAGAGTCATTTTTGCTCATGAATCGGGCAATGCTTACCCAGCAATTAAGATATGGAATAAAACTCAGAGATTGGAGTAAACGGGGCAATGATTTTATTCTTGAGCACGCACGGGAACCTGACATTCACGAACCTCAGACATGGCCTGATTGGGATCCTGAGAGCGGAATAAATACTCGATATGGCATCTGGCATCCATTCCAGCTCGCTTTTATCCTTATGAATGTCAGATCAATTTCAGAACCTACAGATCCTGAGAGGAACATCGTTGATCTTATATGGTTTCCGACAGGAGGAGGCAAAACAGAAGCCTATCTGGGTCTTTCTGCATTTACGATCTTTCTAAGACGCCTCAGGAATAAAGAGAATACAGGTACAACAGTTTTTATGAGATATACCCTCAGACTATTAACAGCACAGCAGTTTCAACGAGCAGCCTCCCTGATATGTGCTATGGAGCAAATTAGAAGAGCAAATCCGGATGAACTTGGAAATAGGGATATTAATATTGGTTTATGGGTGGGGCAGGGACTTACTCCAAATAAACGTAAAGATGCAAAAAGGGCATTTAAACAACTCTCAAGAGGGGAGAGTGATGAAAATCCTTTTATCATCCTGAAATGTCCCTGGTGTGGGGCGAGAATGGGACTTATTCAGGCAGGACGTCAAAGGGTCATCAGGGGATATAAAAAAGTCGGGCGTCCTTCCACAAACATAATATTTTGTTGTCATAATCCGGAATGCGCATTCTCAAGTACTTCAGAACCATTGCCACTTCAGGTTATTGATGAAGATATTTATGAGAATCCACCGACTCTGTTAATTGGCACTGTTGACAAATTCGCCATGCTTCCCTGGAAACCGAAATCCGGGAGTCTTTTTGGAAATCTTGAAAACCAATCTGTTAGCCCACCTGAATTAATAATTCAGGATGAGTTGCATCTAATATCCGGTCCTCTGGGAACTATGGTCGGACATTATGAAACTCTGATATATGAACTGTGTAAAAAATCAATTAATGGTAATATTATTGGCCCAAAAATTATTGCATCAACTGCAACGATAAGTCGTGCAAGATCGCAATGTCATGCACTCTATAATTGTGGCGTGGAAAATGTGTTTCTTTTTCCCCCGCAATGCATTGATACTGGTAATTCATTCTTTGCTTTTGAGGACAAAAGTGCACATGGAAGAATGTATGTGGGAATCCATGCCTCGGGACTTCCATCCCATGCAACCACTCAAGTCCGTGTACTGTCTGCTTTATTGCAGGCGACTTTATCAGCAGATGTCCCGGAAGAAAAAAACAGGGATCCATATTGGACAATAATGTGGTATTTCAATAGTCTTCGTGAACTCGGGCATGCTGCCACCCTCATAAGAGCTGATATACGTGAATATTTGAATTCAATGCGGATAAGAAAGCAAATCCGAAAGCAGAATGATTTTGACCCCCGAAGATTTACAAACAAATCCAGAGAACTCACGAGTAGAATGCCGCGGGATGAAATACCCCGCACTCTCCAGGAGCTCGAATTCTGTTATCCCTCGAATGGATATAATCACCCAATTGATATTTGCCTTGCAACAAATATGATTTCAGTGGGGATGGATGTGCCAAGGTTGGGACTGATGGTTGTAACAGGACAACCCAAAACGACTTCGGAATATATTCAGACAACAAGCCGGGTTGGGCGCTCGAAAAAGGGACCGGGATTTGTTGTAACTATATATAACACTGGTAAACCAAGAGATAGATCACATTATGAGCATTTCCATACATATCATTCAAGAATATACAGTCAGGTTGAACCCACAAGTGTAACACCTTTTTCCTCTCCTGTGCGAGAAAGAGCATTACACGCAATATTAATAGGTTTTGTAAGGCATTTGGGCAGTAGCTTGAATCGTCAATCTCCCCAACCCATGCCAGATAATGATTTGCTGAATAAAATATATGAAATCATAGAAAAACGGGTTGATGGGATTGATACTGATGAGACACAACACACAATAAACTTATTAAATGAATTAACGGAACATTGGCAAAGGGTTCTTCCTCCGAAATATGGGGGTTTTGCTCCTCCAACTGTCGAATATCGATTGATGTATCCGGCAGGAACTTCTCCCCTTGATGAATGGTCTGGAATTGCCTGGCCAACCCCCACATCTATGAGAAATGTTGATGCCAGTTGTGAGGCCAGGGTAATTCAAAATTATGAATTATGAATATTAATAATAAGAGGTGCCAGAATGCCACAAAAAAGGCCAATACGCAGAGGACAATTGATAACTCCATGGGGAATTGGTTCAATGATAAACTTTCCCTATGATGAGTCACTTATGGTTTGTGGACTTGATATATGGGAATTTGCACTTCAAAACTGTCCTGAAGAGATGAAAATATTGGAGGAAAGATTACAGCAACGTCTGAGAGTTGATCATTTCAGACTGCCTCCGGAATACCGTGATAGAGGGCCCGGAGTTAAATATCCCGGTCTGAACATTCCCTGTGTTCGTTTTCCCAGATGGCATTACTGTCCCCAATGTGGTGCAATGGAAAAACTATCCATATATGGTGGAAGACAAAGATGCAAGGGACCTGCCTTTTCAACCGGACGCACCTGTCACGACCGTCCCGATAGAAATAGACCATATCTTATTCCATCACGTTTTATTGCAGTATGTTCCGGGGGCCACATTGAGGATTTCCCTTTTATGGATTGGGTTCACAGGGAAGAAAATTTCACTGATAATTGTAGTCTGAGATTGCAATCTGGTCGCTCATCGAGTAGTCTCTCGGGAATCATTATTACCTGTTCTTGTGGAAGAAGTAGAAGTATGGCAGGCGCATTCAACAAAAATTCACTATCACGCTATATCAACAAAAAATGTAGTGGACAAAGACCCTGGTTGGGTGAAGTTGATGAAGAAGCAACTCATTGTGACAAGGAGTTGCAAGTGATTCAGAGAGGTGCTTCAAATGTCTATTTTCCACAGGTCAGAAGTTCCATTTATTTACCAGTATGGGGTGGGGATGTCAATCGGCGAATCGTTGAGGTTCTTGAAAAAAATTGGGATATCCTTACAAGAAGTCGGGAGAATGGACATCTTAACAGAGTGGTTTTTGAAGCAATATCAAGAAATGCCCATGTGGATTGTGATGCGCTTATGGCTGCTGCTGAGGAGCGTTTACAGGATTCTTCTTCTGCCCTTGAGCAGGCAATCGATTCTGAGGAAACTTTCAGAAAAACAGAGTATGATGCATTATTGTCAGAAGCAGGTGGCGAGAATCAGGATTTCTTTGTAACAAGAATTAATATGCATCAATATTCCCCCACAATAAGTGAATACTTTAATAGTATCTCATTAGTCCATAAGCTTCGGGAAACCCGTGTTCTCATTGGATTTTCAAGGTTACTTCCAGAGGATGGCAATAGTTTAGATGAGAAAAAGCTTTTCCTTCATAAAAATGAACGAATAAATTGGCTTCCTGCAATAGCAGTAAAAGGCGAGGGCGTGTTTTTTGAATTCAAACCTCAAAAGATGGAAACTTGGCTTGAAATCCCTGGAGTGAAAGAAAGAGCCAGTTTGCTTATCGAAAATTATAATAATGCCCGTGTTAATAGAAGACAATTCGAAAGAGAGCTAAATCCACGCTTTATTCTCCTTCACACGTTTGCCCATCTAATAATAAATCAGTTTAGTTATAGCTGCGGATATGGTAGTTCGGCTTTAAGGGAACGTATTTATTGTAATACCGAAAATGAAGATGAGATAATGAATGGAGTTTTGATTTATACAGCATCGGGAGATTCTGGTGGTTCACTTGGAGGTCTTGTCAGACAAGGCAAACCTGGTAATCTTGAGGACATTATTTTCGATTCTCTGAGTCGGGCAAAATGGTGTTCATCAGATCCAATTTGTATGGAAAGCCGGGGACAGGGACCTGATTCCTGTAATCTGGCTGCCTGTTACGCCTGTACTCTTCTGCCGGAAACATCCTGTGAAGAAGGAAATAGACTTCTTGATCGAGGACTGGTCATTGGTTCTCTAGATGATCCGAGAATTGGTTATTTTGCTGGAGGTTTGAGGTGACTTTCTGCTGTAGCCAGAATTTCAGAAATTGCACTTCATTGGACTTCCCGGCATATAATAGAGCGAATAATTAAGAAGTGGTGGGGGCAATTTGTATGAAGAGAATTTTAATAGCCGAAGAAAACAGCGGCTTCGAAACAGATGAAAATGGAAACCATGTGTATCGATTATGTCTAATTCTTAACAGGGGAAAGTATAATGAAATCCATATCGACATTTCGCCTGCTCAGGGGGTTACATTTGAAGATCGCCTTGATCCAGGAGGTTCGCTTCAATCTTCTCTTACTAATGGTCACACTTTATCGGCAGGATTCGCATTGGGTTTGAGTGGATCATATTGCGGATTTACCAGTTTGGAAAGGATAGCAAGCTCCTTGATGGATGTAAAAAAATTGAGAAAGAAGTTGAAGAACTCAGAGAGATTTATATATCCTCATTGGGTCAGCATATCGGAAACATTATACTAAAAGCGAAGAAGAAAGAATTTGAAAGCAAATTAGAGGAGATTCGAAAGAAAATTGAGACTTTCAAAAAGGAAGCCAAGGAAAATATTAAGGCGGAATTTAAGCAAAGCAAGAAATCCTTGATAGAAGTCCTCAGACCAAGAATAGTAAAAAATCCTCCAAGTAGTCTAATAGGAAAAATTTCAGGTGGCAAACCCACCAACGAACAAGCTGAGATGTATCTGGAAGACCGTCTAAATAAGGTTATCCCCAATGCTTCACAGTTTATAAAGAATATGGAATTGATATGTAATTTCAAGGATGTGACCCATGAGATGTTAAAGAACTCAGATTTTCAAAAGGCGGTTCGAAAAGTTTATCCATATGAAGAATGGAAAAACCTTTTGAAGAAGGCGAGGCCATTCAACTAAGAATCAATTGGGTGCACATGTTTTTTGTCAAAGTAGGAATCTTGGCATGAAATAAGCAACCTTC
>JAIORV010000182.1 GCA_021107945.1 Vulcanimicrobiota bacterium
GTCACGACACCCAAAAAGCATATACCGGTAGCGGAAATGACAGGGTCTATCAGAAGGGTGGAAAAGGTAACGACACCCAGAAGGCATATACCGGCAGTGGAAATGACAAGGTCTATCAGAATGGTGGAAAAGGTAACGATACCCAGGTAGCATACACTGGCAGAGGAGCCGACAAAGTTACCCAGAAGGGTGGAAAAGGTAACGACACCCAGGTAGCAAGCACCGGTAGCGGTAATGACAAGGTTGTCCAGAAGGGCGGAAAAGGTAACGATACCCAGAAGGCATATACCGGCAGTGGAGATGACAAGGTTGTCCAGAGCGGTGGAAAGGGCAAAGACGTATTGGTTGCCAAAACCGGCAGTGGAGATGACAAGGTTGTCCAGAGCGGCGGAAAAGGCAAAGACGTACTGGTTGCCAAAACCGGCAGTGGAGATGACAAGGTTGTCCAGAAGGGCGGAAAGGGCAAAGACGTATTGGTTGCCAAAACCGGCAGTGGAGCTGACAAGGTTGTCCAGAGCGGCGGAAAAGGCAAAGACGTACTGGTTGCCAAAACCGGCAGTGGAGATGACAAGGTTGTCCAGAAGGGCGGAAAGGGCAAAGACGTATTGGTTGCCAAAACCGGCAGTGGAGCTGACAAGGTTGTCCAGAGCGGCGGAAAAGGCAAAGACGTACTGGTTGCCAAAACCGGCAGTGGAGATGACAAGGTTGTCCAGAGCGGTGGAAAGGGCAAAGACGTACTGGTTGCCAACACCGGCAGTGGAGCTGACAAGGTTGTCCAGAGCGGCGGAAAGGGCAATGACACCATAAAAGTCAACGCCGGCGAGGGTGATGACGTTGTAAATATCGACGGCGGAAAAGGTAAAGACAAGATTACTTACGATGTCAGCGCCGGTAACGACAAGGTCAGTATAAACGGTGGCAAAGGAAATGATTCTGCCACTATCAAGTCAAACGGCCAGAACTACACCGTAGTGGATGCAAAGGGCAATGAAATCTACTCACAGGGTGAGGGAGGATCCAGCATCACTGTTAATGGCATCGAGCACCTTACAATTCTTGGAAATGATGGCAAGCCCGTATATCAAAACTAATTAACAACCAGGTTGATTTCAAATAATAAAGCTCGAGGCCTTTTGCGCCTCGAGCTTTTTAATGTTTTTCGAAAAGCTTAAAGGTGATATAGTCCTGTGAATTCTGCGTTGCAATAAACACATCTGCCCTACGTTATCTGCTTTTCTTATCGGGAAGACGCTGAAGCGTCTGAAGGTTTGGAGGGACGCGGGGGTGGGATTACTCTTACTCCCCCGGTTAAAACCTGGGGGTTATTCTCATGGGAGGTTTGAAACCTCCATCACTGAATACAACAAAGCGATGAAATGTGGAATTAAGGGGTTATTCTCATGGGAGGTTAAAAATCTTCATTACCCTCCTCCGGTCTTCGTCAACATTCATTTTCTCTGTGTTCTCCGTGGCTCCGTGGTTTCGTGGGAAATGGGAAAAGGGAAATGGGAAATGGGAATCTTCCTTCGCCATCCACAATCCGTTATCTATTCTCTGCAATCCATGCCCTCTGCGAAATCTCTGCGCCCTCTGCGATCTCTGCGTTGAATAAACACTTCCGTCTCCGTTTATCGGGACGGGGACGTCCCTCCTACATTTCCGACCTCCGACCTCCATCATCCGTTCACACATACCTCAACGCTTCCACAGGTCTGAATTTCGAGGCGCGATATGCCGGATATATTGACGCTATAACCATTGCGATTATTATGCTTACAAAGCCCTGCAACAAACCCTTCGAGGTAATATACATCGGCAGAACGCTCCCGGTTCCCAGGTAGGACATGCCCTTGCCCAGTCCCACAAGGGCAAAATCGAACTTGTTCTGCAGAATCACATCCAGGAAGATAATTCCTGCAACTACGCCGATAATCGCTCCGAACAAACCAATAAACAAAGCTTCATAAATAATCATAAAGAATATACTTGAAGGTCGCATGCCCAGCGACATCATTATCCCAAACTCCCTTATCCTTTCGAATATCTCCATCAGGAAAGCGTTAACTATTCCAAATGCAAGTGCGATATAAACAATCATGTACATTATCCACATAAATTGATTCGACATTTCAACAGACTCTGTCAGGACAGGAGACAACTGTTTCCAGGTCTCAACAGAAAGGTTTTTATCATTCAATTTGCTCCTTATCGAAGCCGCTGTTGCCTCAAGATTCTCAGGCTTGTCAACTCTTATTGCAATCTCCTGTATCCCTTTCTTCAATCCCAGCATCTTGCGGGCGTCGTTTGTTGTCATATAGACATTGTTTTTATCGAAATCAGTGGAGGAAGTGCGAAAAAGCCCCTTTATCCGGAATGAAAAACCACTCATCTCACCTTCCATATCCTTGGTCATTATAACTACTTTATCTCCCACTCCCACATTTAACTTGTCGGCAAGAGCTTTGCCCATATAAACCTTGTATTTATCATTTTTTTCAAGATGCTTCCCTTCCACTATATCCTCGTTTATTATCGTAACTGTCCCTTCAAGCAGGGGATCGATACCATATACCTTGGCAAAATTGGAGTCCTCTGCGCTGGAAACGAAACCCAGGGTCAGCACTCTTGGTGAAAAACCCGTAACATGGGGCTCCTTTTCTATCACTTCCTCAATCTTGCGTGGGTCTTTCATATAGAGCTTTGCATCTCTTTTAAGAAGGTAATCTTTTTCATGAATCTGCATACTACCCATATTCGTGTCAACGGCTGTGTTTATCATCAGAGCATAAAATCCGTCCATCATTGCGTTCATGCAGATAATACCGAAAAGGCCTGATGCAATAGCCAGGAGAAGAATTATGGTCTGACGCTTTCGTTTAACCAGGTTTCTCAATGCCAGTTTCAGTAATATCATTGATTACTCCATCGGTTTTATTGGTAAATGCTTCTTATCGCCTTATCAGGCTTCAGCCTCGAAACTCTCCATGCCGGGAAATAAGAGAAAAGTAAAGAAAGAAATATCATTATGCCAACGGCTATGGAAAGTCTCAATGGATATATAGCGAAAAACAACTTATTTTCCATGCCATATTCTGAGGATATCGATTCCATGGATTGTGGAAGATTAATTGGGTGAGAAATATGGTAAATCGACAATCCCAATCCGATGGCGAGCCCGATTCCAACTCCAACAATCGTTAAAAGCAGAGCTTCGAGCATAACCATCATAATAATCTGTTTCGGTTTTGTCCCCAGCGCCAGCATTATGCCGAATTCGTGGATTCTCTCAAGCACCGAGGCAAAGACTGCGCTGAGGATTCCAAATATTACCACAATTGCCAGGACTCCCAGAAAAAGATATGCGCCTACACTGTCAAGTATAACGAACTGAACCAGGTCGGGCATGAGTTTTTTCCAGCCGAGAACTTCAAATTTTATATGGTTGTTTTCATCTTTGATGGCGGATAGATTTTCTTTTAACCGGGAAACAACCTTGTGAACATCATTCGGAGAATCCGTCGTGATTGCAATTGAATTGATCATACCCGGCGCCGCCAGTAAATTTCTTGCATCCTGGAGATTGATAAAAACAAGAGTTCGATCCATTTCGTCAGAGCCTGTTTTGTAAATTCCCCTTATTCTAAACTTTATCGCCCCTGTCGATCCGTCAAATCCCTGAACCAGTGTAACCAGCTTGTCGCCTACTTTCGCCTCAAGATTCTTCGCCATTTTATCGCCGATCAAACATTCCCGTGTTTTCGATCCGACAAGGGATTTACCGTGAATGATCTTATCCTGAATAATTGTAACTTTTGATTCCATCTCGGGATTAATGCCTACAACCATACCGCCCAGGGAGTTTTCCTCCGTCGCTACCAGCGCTCCCGATTGAAGTCTCGGGGAATATGCTTTGATTTTCGAGGTTGAATTAATCGCCGCCGTTATCTGTGGCGTCAATTTGAATGACTTGCTTATCTTTGGATCATCCTGGAATCCTTTTTCATGAATCTGTATATATCCACTAAAGATTTTCATAGCGCGCATTATCATTGCGTCATGAGAGCCGTCGGCCATTGCTATGGAATAAATTATTATGGCGATACTAAAAGCGATAGCCGAGACCGTGATGATTGTGCGGCGTCTGTTTCTCCAGATATTTCTCCATGCTATTGTTACGAATTTACTCAATATATTTCACCATGCTAATGTATATGTTGTCAGGTTAATGATTTCTGCTTATTGTTATTTTTTGAAATGGATATTAAATCCTTCTTAAATTGTCAGGTTGCGAGTATTCATTATCGGGAAGCCGCTGAAGCGGCTGAAGGAATGGGAGACACGGGGAGTGGGATTGCTCCTATTCCCCCGGTTAAAACCGGGGGTTATTCTAATGGGAGGTTTGAAAACCTCCGCTACCGCATATCCCCGGTAGCGGAAACTTTCAGGTTTCCCGTCATATATGAGGAGGTTTAAAAAAACCAATACCATATATCCCGGTAGCGGAAATCTTCAGGTTTCCCGTCCTATATGAGCAGGTTTGAAAGCCCCCAATACCGCATATCTCGACACCGCATGTCCCGGTAGCGAATATCCCGGTAGCGAATATCCCGGTAGCGGAAACCTTCAGGTTTCCCGTCCTATATGAGCAGGTTTGAAAGCCCCCAATACCGCATATCTCGAACCGCATGTCCCGGTAGCGAATATCCCGGTAGCGGAAACCTTCAGGTTTTACTCATCCGTCGGCAGGTTTAAAAACCTCCGATACAGGCAATTGAAGTGAGAAACGGGAAGCGAGTTCTGTTCTCTTCGATCCGTTCTGAGACTATCGAATAAGTGGTTTTTAAACGCGGAGATCGCGGAGTCCGCAGATGATAACCGGAGAAAAACATTGATATCTCTGTGTCCTCTGTGTTTTCTCTATGTTCTCTGTGGTAAAATAAAGACCTTCAACAACCAGGATTTTGAGGTTTTTCGATGCCCTCTTCTCTGCAATCTATTCTTCGTTGTCCGTCTTCCGTAATTCATCCCCCTTATTTCCTCATTTCCTTAGAGGTAAAATTCCTTATCTTCCTTATTTCCTGATGAAAATCTCATTATTTCCTTGTTCCGCTATTCATAATATGAAAAGGACAATATATTTCACCCGGAGAATTAACTCTCTATATGTGTATTCACCTTGTAATAGACGGGGAAGAGATAGACAAAAGCGCCTCATATAAAGACTATGGCAGACTGGATTTCTCACGGGTCTGGCAGAACACGCTTGATAAGGAGATGGGAAATTGTAAGGTTTTTGACATATCTCATATCAGATCACAGGAGCGGAATTCTTTGCCGGAAGAAAAAGATAACCCGGATTCAAAGCTAGATTATGCCGGGATTTTCAAGAAAGCGGCCGCTGTTATTTTCACCTCCTCGGTTAAAAATCCCCCCGACGATTTAATCAGCGAAGCTTGTAGGTTCATAAAGGACGGAAACCTTATCGTTATCGAGATGCCCTCGCCCCGTTGGAATGGACTCATGGAAAGAGAGGTTGTCCCCCGGGATGTTGAGACATCAAATATTTCACTTGATTCCGGCATAAACAGGATCTCCCCGCGGATTCTGCCTCTTTCGACTTCCGATCATCTAACGCATATGCCACTTACCACAAGGATTATGGATATCGACAGTGTCCCGGACGATATGGAAGTTCTATTCAGAATCGCTAAAAAGCCTGCATTTGTTCAGTATGAACTGGATGCTGGATGGATTATATTCCTGTTTTTCGATTTTGGCATGCAAATGACATCGATCTGCCAGGGTACTCCTTCAAAACGGGATTATTCCGTAAAAAAGCATTTAAGCCATATTCCCCTGATAAAAGAGAGTGAGGATCTGGCAATTCATGAGAATATGCTGAAAAAACTCCATCCTTACGCTGATATACTGGCAAAATTTTTTTTCGCCGCCCTGGAGGATCTTATATCGTTTCCCCGGTTATGGTATTACCCCTATAAACACGACGGCGTTTTCATGATGACCCATGATGACGAAAAACGGGGGCAATCTATATCCATGTATATGGTGGAAGAGGAATTCTCCAGAAAATTTACATCAACATTTTTCGTTATATGCAGTCCCGGAGTTGAGAAAAGATGGGAAAACGCAGACAAAGATGTGATTGACAAGGGATTTGATATTCAATGGCACTGGAACCGATTTCCCGATAATCTTCAAATATATAGTCCTGAGGAGCAGATTGAGAATTTCAACAAGATACCGGGAGTAAATCTTACATCCTGCAGAATTCACTTCCTCAACTGGGGAAATCATTATACAAAACCCTTCCGGGTGATGGAGAAACAGGGAGTTTCATTTGACAGCACATACGGTCCCAACAAAGGCAGGGGTTACTTATTCGGCACAGGCATGCCGTTTCATCCGATTGACACGGACGGGAGTTTGTTTTCACTGTATGAGGTCCCGTTTCAGACACAGGAAGACTGGGCAGGCGTTGACATCAAATATTTCGAGAAGCTTTTCAAAAACAGCCTGGATTTGTATCACAGTATAATCATCTCGATATTCCATCCCCACAAAGTGGCAAAAGGAAAAGGACGAGACCTCTGGCTTGGCTCATTTGAGTTGGCGAAGAAATACAACCACTGGATAACAACATTCTCCGAATTCGGTGATTTTTACAAGAAAAGATGCAAGGTAGAGATGAAGAGGTCGGAGGACGGAGAACGGAGAACGGATGCCGGAGGACGAATATGTAGGAGGGACGTCCCCGTCCCGATAAACGAAGAACGGAAGTCGGAAATAAAACCAGGGGATCCACCTTTTCGAATAATAACCGATGCGGGCAGGAAGTATATGTTAATTCCCGCAAGCAAGTTCAGGAGCTTCGACATACCCTTCTTAAAGAACTTGAATTTTTCGAATATTCCCGAAGAGATGGAGGATGTTATAGCGGTAAGAATACCATTCAAATTTTCACCACAAATGGGGTGAGACTATCGAAGAAGTGTTTTTTTAACGCAGAGATCGCGGAGTTCGCAGAGGATTACCAAAGAAAAAAGTAACTGTTCTGCCTTCCGATATATGTAATTTAATAAGGGAGAATTAAAAACCGCAAAGAAGCAAAGAACGCAAAGAAAAATATAGTTGAGAATCTTAAAGAGGGTATCAAGAGAATTGTCTATAATATCTAAACTCTGTGGTCTTTGTGGTCTTTGCGGTGAATAAAATTATTATCTGTGTTAAATACTCCTTTATTAAGAAAAAATTAAATGAGGTGATAAAATGAAAAAACCAATAGTAATTATTGCATTGTTTGCCATTCTTGTGTTTCTTACCGGTAACGTGATGGCGGGTGAGATTCATAATGCTGCAAAAAATGGCGACCTGGCAAAAGTCAAGGCGATTCTCAAGAAGAATCCAAAAGTGATTGAAACCAAAGACGAAAAAGGAAAGACACCTCTTCATCTGGCGACAGGATGGGGACAGGTCGAGGTGGTAAAATTCCTGATATCACAGGGAGCTAATATCAACTCCAGGAACAAAGACAACGGGACGCCCTTGCATGTTGCAGGCTCACAGGGACAGCCCGAGGCGGCAATTATTCTCATAGCAAATGGGGCGACAGTTGACGCCAAACAGAATAACGGTGGAACTCCCCTCATATTTGCATCTTTCAAGGGACACATAGAAGTTGTAAAGGTGTTGCTGGAGAAGGGCGCAAATGTGAACGCAAAGTTGAAAAACGGGGCCACAGCACTTAGAATAGCTGAGAAAAAAGGTTACAAGAACATTGCCGAGCTTCTGAAAAAACATGGCGGGACGAAATAGGGTCTCAGATTAAATGTTCTTCCTCTATGTAGGAGTGGCATCCTGCCACGAGAATGAGGGCAGACTCCCACGAAAAACGAATCGAGGCTGGAAGCTTCTCCTACAATATTTTATACACAGAAATTAAAACTTTACGAAATATTAACATAATTTTCGTTGAATTGTTTGTGTTGCTCCATTATAATGGAAGTGGATTCATCGCTATTAGGAAACCGTTCCTACATAACTGTCCAAAGTGTAAAAATTATCAAAACTCCGCGTCCTCTGCGTACTCTGCGGTGAAATTAAATTTTCGGGGTGCATTATGAAAATTCATGATAAAAGCTCGACATCGGAAAGCTATGGGGCAAAATTTAAACCCCTGGACGAGAAATTGCTTGAGAAAAAGGTGAAAAACCCCAGGGAAGCTCAACAATCGGACGAGTTTGTCGGTCAGACAGGAGACAACAGGAGCCTGGCAATATTTAAACAAACAAATCCTCTCCCTGCAATATCGGAAGATGTAAAGCCCGGTGAATTCAAACCCAAACCAAAGGATTGGACTGTTCTTTGCTATTTTAACGGCAACTGCGACCTGGAATCTGATATTGAAAGTAGTATGAAATCCCTCGAAAAAGTGGGGAGTGATGATAATATAAACTTTGTAGCGCAGATGGCTTACAGAAGTGAAGACGGAAAGGCCGAGAGGATTCTGCTAAAAAAGCCCGGTTGGCTCGGATTCAAGAAAAACAGCGAAGTTCTGGCAGATCTGGGCAAGACAAATATGGCTCATCCGCAAACATTGAAAGATTTCATAAGCTGGGGTATGAAGAAATTCCCTGCAAATCATTATGCGGTGATAATGAGCGGGCATGGATACGGTTTCGTGGGGTCGATGCCCGACGAGGTTGCGGATGATATAATGCTTACCACGGAGTTGAAATCAGCCCTGGACACCGCAACAAAAGAAACCGGGGAAAAAATAGATATACTCGGATTCGACTCCTGTCTCATGGCGAACGCCGAGACCGCCTATGCCACGAAAGATTCCGCCGATTTCCTCGTGGGATCCGAAGAGGTTTTGATTAGCGGAAACTGGGATTACAGCGAATTCGGGGGAAAGATGAAAGAGGAAGCTAACGGCGACGGGCTGACGGTTTTCGAGGCTCTTGAAGCGATGGTCAAGTCTCAACAAAATTACAAACTCCTCACATCCTCGATAATAGACTGCAGAGATATGCCCGGTTTTGCCAGAAGACTGAAGAAATTCTCGGAAAAGCTCCTGAACACGGAAACACCTGACAGATACATAAAGCATGCGTTCAGGAATGCACAACATTATTGCCAGCCAAAAATCATGGCACAGGCGGCAAACGGCGATATTGAGACAAAGCCCATGAACCAGATGAGGGATGTGGTATCGGTAACGATGGAGATAATAGCAAGCGATTATATTGCCGACACTGATCTAAAACAATCCGCCCTTGATCTTGCGAAATTCATAAAAGACCAGGTCGTAGTTTTCGAGATGCATCGAAAGGGAATGGACATATCCGGCTCAAAGGGGATCTCGATATATACCCCGACATCTGATGCCGACAAATACGCGGATTTCTATGAAAACAAGCTCTCTCTCGGTAAAGATACAGGCTGGGGCAAAGTCGTGAGGAAATTCGGGGTGTCGTAGTTTTTTGCGGTTACAAATAATGGCATCGAAAAACCATGTATTCACCACGAAGACACGGAGGACACGAAGAATTTAAATTTAACTTTCGAGATCTCTGTGATCTCAGCACCTTCGTGGCAAATTAGACCTTTCTCATCTCTCACCTTCCGCTTCTTGTTTCTCGCCTCTCATTTCACACTTCTCATTTCCCGAATAATAGGGCGATGTCCCTATTTCTTGTGAGCAATTATTCCGTTTCTTTCTCTATTTTTATTATATGCTTGCCTTTTATCATTCCAGGCTTGCCCTTTATCATTACAGACTTACCCTTTGTCCTTACAGGCTTACCTTTTACCATGCCATCCTCCGGTTTCTCTTTTTCCGGAGTTATAAGCAAGTCTCCTTGTTTTGGCTTTGTCGGAACCAGGAAAGGTGTCTGCTTTTTCTTTTCCTTACTGAAGAACTCTTTTCTCTTTTGAAATTTGAGGATTCTGTTATTGCCCGTATCCGCTATATAGATATCTCCTTTTTGAGTAATAAAGATATCCATGGGCTTATTGAATTCTCCCTCCTTGACGCCCTGTTTTCCCCATTCCAAAATAAATTCAAGCCCCGGTGAGAATTTCTGAATTCTATGATTACCTGAATCAATTACCAGTATATTGTCTTGTTCATCAGCCTCCACTGCCACCGGTTTCTTGAACTCGCCTTCTTTACTTCCATAATGCCCCCACTGCGTGAGGAATTTTCCCTTATTTGTAAATTTCTGGATCCTGTGATTCTTGCTGTCGGCAACATATACATTGTCCCTATAGTCAACAGCGACATCAAGGGGGAGATTGAATTGCCCGACGTTTGCGCCAAACTCGCCCCAGGAATTGATAAATTTGCCTGATGGTGAAAATTTCTGGATTCTGTGATTTCTACTGTCAACAACAAAAATATTATTTCTTGAATCAAATGCGATACCGGCCGGTTGATGGAATTTTCCATCTTCCTCTCCCCAATTGCCGATTTCCTTTAAAAATATTCCCACAGGAGAAAACTTCTGCATCCTGTTGTTAAAATGATCCACAACAAAGATATTTCCCTGGTTATCAATTGCCACTCTTGCCGGAAAATCGAACTCTCCCTTTTGAGTGCCTCTTTTTCCCCACAGGGAAAGCACCTTGCCCTTTGGCGAGATTTTCTGGATCCGGTGATTGCCGCTATCCGCTACATATAAATTGCCCTCGCCATCCACACAAATTCCCTGAAGATTATTAAATTCACCGGGTTTGATACCCGATTTGCCTCCCCATTTTCTTGAGGAAACAGGAGGCGATTCACCTCTTGTCAGAAAAAAATATGCGGCGCCACCCGCCAGGCATAAGATAAGGACTATAATCACTACTACTAATATTCGTTTATCCATTGATCAATTCACCTTACAACCAAAGAAAGACATGACTGATTTAATTACATCAGCAAGACTTCTTGTTCGTCCCTCTTTTTGTTCCAATCCCTTCTCCAATTCACCTGTAATCATTTGTTCCGTCCTGCGTCCTTTTTTATATTGTCCCACAATTCTTTGCAACTCGCCGTCATCCAGCCAAATTCCACTGCAAGTACGACATATATCGATGGATACGTCCCCAAATAATTTTTCCTGCATGGGCTTTCTGCACCTGGGGCATAGCCTCGCTTTTGTGGAGATCACATACCCGGTTGTCTGTGCAGGCTTTACATCCTCCGTGAGAAAAAACCTTTTTCTCAGGTGATCACTTTTAAAGAACTTTCCAAGCTCATTAGCGTCAAACCAGATCCCCCAGCATTTGGAACAAGTATCAATTTCAAGTCCGGTAGTGGGATCTATGTGAGGTTGAAGGTGTACTTTCTTACAAGCCGGACATATAGAAGCCATTGGATCACCTCCATATTATATAAAAAATTTCTACTTTCTTCTATTCGAAGATACAATTGATTCCCCTTGTTTTGCCATGGCAAATATATTAATTTGAGTATATTGTAAAGGAAGATTGAGCTTGAAGGTTGAATATAAATGCATTAGAATTATATAGGCAAAGCCGTCTGAAGGGAGGGATGTTTTTACAACGCCCCGAATTTGAGGATTATAACGCACCCGGACTACACTTTACCTGACTGCATTAAGATGATTTGAATACAAAGCATACTTATTGATTTTTCTCATTTCACTCTATTTAGTTTACAAGAACAATGAATAGTATGTATTCAAATCCATCCTGTAAGAGAAGACAGACATCTGCCCAAATCACGGGGTAGTCTTAATGGTAATAAAGGATTAATGTTTTTTGGAATTTCCCGTAATCATGTCTTTATCCATTTATAACAAATTTACATTAACTATTAGGAGGGAGTAAACAAGTGAAAAACAGTAAAAATTTCAAGGTAATGGCAACCGTTGTTGCACTACTCTTCCTGGCGACATCATTTATAGTAATGATGGGCTGCGGCGGCGGCGGTGGCGGCGGTGGCGGCGGCAGTTCCTCAAACCTGGGAACTGTTACCGGTACAGTTTATGATTCCAGTTCTAACACAGTAACAGGAGCTCTTGTAAGCTGGAAACTGTCGGGGGTAGCTTCTGCAAAGGAAACCTCGACGACAACCGACAACTATGGTAACTTCAAACTGCAAGATGTAACTCCGGGCAATGTCCTTATTACCGCCAACTATAATGACGAGGCATACCATGTCGATATACTGGTAACGGCAGATGGGACAAGCCAGGTACTGGCAAATCTGACACCTTCAGGAATAGTACAGGGAACGATCTCCGATTATTTGACAAGTTCAGTGTTGTATGGCGCCGTTGTGTCAATTACAACCATTGATAATGTAACATTGCTGGATTCCTCAGACACCAGCGGTTTTTACCAGATTACCGATGTTTATACAGGTACTCATACCGTTTATACTACATTGAGCGGTTATTATACCTCATCAGCTTCCGTGACTGTTTCAATGGGTAATACAACATCACAGAACTTCTCGCTCACACCCACAACCCAACCGACACCGACACCTACTCCGACGGTATCACCCACACCGGGAACCGGAAAAGTATATGCTGTTTTTGTAGGTATTAGCGATTATCGGATTACTGTGTGGCTGACGCAGAAGGTATGCAAGCAAACTTTGAGAGTTCCACTCTCTGGAGCGGCTCAAGCATCACACTTCTGACCAACAGTGACGCAACAGAGACCGCTATTGGAAACGCAATAACATACGTCAAGAACAATGCAACTTCCGATGACCTTTTCGTATTCACCTTCAGCGGACATGGAACAAACAGTGTTGGTAACGCCGCCCTGGTGACATGGGACGACAGCGGAGGATTTGCATACCTCGATGACTCCGACCTTGAGACCTTGATCTCCGGCATGCCCTGCCCTACGGCGATTTATCTGGATTCCTGCTATAGTGGTGGAATGATAGGCAAGAAGCTTCAGAAAAAAATCAACGGCGACGTTCTCACCGGGAAAGTCTATACAAATGCACCCGGATATGATCCCAACTTCAAGGGCGGCTTCCTGCTGGGTAAAAAGAGCGTTGAAGCACTTAATAACCTGGTTGCCATATCAGCTTCCAGCGGCACCGAATTATCCTGGGAAAGTAGTTCTCTCCAACACGGAGTCTTTACATATTATGTGATGCAAGGACTCGGAACCGGAAGTACATTAGGTCCGGCCGAAGTAGATTCAAGTGGAAATATTTCTGCCGAAGAAACGCATTGCTATGCAGAAGACCTGGTGCAGACATATTCCGGTTATGATCAAAACCCACAGATGACTGACAATTATCCCACAATACTGAGTAACACAACAGATTTGGTTGTTAAACAGTAGAATTAATAGAATATAGGAATCTGATTATCAGATTAGCTATTAATTGATATCTAACCGGGGGAGTCTTTAATTCTCCCCCGGTTTTTTATTATTCAGGATAGATTTTCTAATTTTCGAATAATTGATCTCGGATAACGCTTTTAAATTCAACGCAGAGATCACTGAAACAAATTCAGGATGACGTCTTCAGGATGCCTACCCCGAACTTGTTTCGGGGACGGTTCCAGGCTATTCCATTTTAATATGCATAACTCCGGGAAGGATATAAGAATAATAAGTATAATTTACCCATAAGGTTGGCTATTCTATCATTAATAAAAAACAAACTCAATCTCCAGCTTACAACAGCCAACTTCCAATCTCTATAGAGGAGGGCGTGTATCCATGCTTGAAAAAAAAGAATTTAAATGTCTCAACCTTATTGTGGATTTATTAAAAAACAGCTCCAAATTCAGGCCTCTCTCAATAGAGAAGCCCGATACACACCTGCTGCCCGATATGGATGAAACAAAGGTTTTTGCCCTTTTTAAAGGATCTTACATGGCAAAAAGTATATCCATCGGAATTTCCCTCAACTACAACATTGTAGAGCTGGACACTAGCTCAACTGTGGCGCTGTTTTATGTGGTTCCATGCAAACCTGGCTTTGCGGCGATAATCACCAGAGAGACCGCGGCAGACAGGATTACAAAAGAAATCGGGCTAAAAATCGAAATCGAGGTTGATAACAAGATTATTGATGACGGTTATCTTATCAACTCCAATAACAGGGAAATTTTGACCGGACTTGCAAACGAGCATCCTCTTGAAACATTTCTTAAAAGTCATATAAATGACCTGGAACTTTTGCACATTAAAGAAGAGGAATTGGGATTCAGAAGAGCTTTTAAGCCAAATGAAGACACAGTCAAAACCATCGAGGCAGATATAAATAATCTTCTTGATGTCGCAAAGGCAATGGAAGAATATCCTAAGAACCGAGGGTAAGTTATGAAAAGAAAAACAATTCTCTTATCTCATGGCGGCGGAGGAAAGCATACAAGGCAGTTGATTGAAGAGCATTTTCTCCCCGCTTTTTCAAATTCAATGCTGGAAAAACTGGGCGATTCAGCGGTCTTTAAAATAAACGGGAAAAACATAGCATTCACAACGGACACATTCGTCGTGAAACCTCTTTTCTTTCCCGGCGGAGATATTGGTGACCTGGCGGTCTATGGAACGGTAAACGACCTGGCGGTTATGGGAGCGCGCCCATTGCATCTCTCCACGGGCTTTGTAATTGAAGAGGGATTGACATTCGAGACTCTGGACAGGGTAATTACCTCCATGAATGAAGCTTCGAAAAAAGCCGGTATAAATATCGTGACAGGTGACACAAAAGTTGTCGAGCGGGGAGGAGCGGACGGTATTTTCATCAACACATCGGGAATCGGTGTTATTGAAGATGGACTCATGTCCGATGAACCTATATCACCCGGAGACAGGATAATTCTGAACGGAACCCTGGGGGACCATGGAATTGCCGTTCTCTCGGCACGGGGAGAGCTGCCTTTAGAATCAAATATCGTCAGCGATGCCGCGCCTCTTAATAAAATCATATTCCCATTGCTGGAAAAATTCCCCGGAAAAGTCAGATTTATGAGGGACGCCACCAGGGGCGGGTTTGCAACTGTCCTGAACGAGATATGCGAGGGTGAGAATTTCGGTATTACCGTTACCCAGCGTGATATTCCCGTCAGGGAAGATGTCCACGCCGTGTGTGAATTGCTGGGATTCGACCCTCTTTACGTGGCAAACGAGGGGAAAGTTGTGATAATAATTGACGGTGATGTCGCCGATGATGCACTGGAAATGCTGAGAAGTCAACCCCTGGGGGAGAATTCGGCGATTGTCGGAGAAATAACGCCGGATAATCCCGGAAGGGCTATCCTGAAAACAATGATAGGCGGAGGCAGGATCCTGGATATGATGATTGGTGATCAACTCCCCCGGATATGCTGAGGGTATAGAGAAATCCCATCTGAGCATTAGACAAAATGAATAAGGAAGATGGAAAGAGGAAGAAGGATAACGAATCGCGATCCCATTTTCTCTTTTCTTTTATCTATTATCCTTTTTCCATTATCCTTTATCTTTTGTCGTAATACCGGGCGATTGTTTTTCGAAGGCCTTCTTCGAGGGAGATAGCAGGATCGTATTTCAGTATTTCCCTTGCGGCGGTTATGTCCGCCAGGGAATGTTTCACATCACCGGTCCGGGACGATATATGAACGGGTTTTATATCTGACTTAATTATTTTACCGATTATACCGGCAAGATGATTTACCGTATATCTATTACCGCATGCTATATTGAAAACCTTTCCCGGCGCGTCCTGTGCCTCGGTTGCCAGGAGGTTTGCATTCACAACATTCTCTATGTATGTGAAGTCCCTGCTTTGCTCGCCGTCGCCGTATATGGTGGGTGCCTCCCCTTTCATATACGCCGTTATGAACCGTGGGACAACGGCGGCATATTGACTGGAGGGATCCTGGTACGGACCGAATACATTGAAATATCGAAGACAAACTGTCTCGACACCATATATCTTGTAAAAGATCCGGCAATAATGCTCTCCTGTCAACTTGGTCAGTGCATACGGCGACAATGGATCGGGTTTCATTGTCTCCACCTTGGGAAGGATTTCGGTGTCGCCATAGACCGAAGAGGAAGACGCATAAACCACGCGGCGCACGCCCTTATATCTCGCCGCCACAAGGATGTTCAGCGTTCCCGCCACATTGGTCTCATTCGATGCGATGGGATCCCTGACAGAGCGTGGAACCGAAGGAAGCGCGCCCTGATGGAGGATGAAGTCTGCTCCTTCCACTGCATCCGTAACCGACGACAGATCTCTCAGGTCTCCCCTGATGATCTCGATCTTTCCGGCAATATCTTCCAGGTTACTCATCCTGCCTGTGGAAAAGTTATCGAACACTCTTACCTGTTGATCTCGTCTGAGCAACTCCCGGCATATATTTGAACCTATGAATCCCGCACCGCCGGTAACCAGGTATGTCCGGGACTTTATATTATTAAGTTTATTCTTCATAATTAATTTTCCCTTATATTTGAAACAGAAGCCCTTACGCTGAAATCCAATCAGTCCATAAGTCCTTCCTTTTAGCAACCTCTATTACTTAACGATACCATTTAATAATATACTATTCAGACCTCACACTGCAAGAGAAACTTCCAACCTCGTTTTTCATAGAAAGATGCCGTTCCTACAAGGGAAGACTGAACATTTGCTTAATATTTATATTGACCTATTAAACACCCTATTAAACAATCCTCCGGAAAGGAATTGAGAAGAGTAATATGATAAAGAAAAGTATTAGAAATTGGTTCTTTGCAATGTCTTCAATTTTTCTACTGACTGCCTTGATTTCATGTCAATCACAGGCGGCCTCTCCGGTGATCCCTCCCGGCGTAGAGCCCGGATATGTTGCGAATCTAAACTCTGATTTCACACTGGAAATCAGAGACAAAAGCGGGACAAAATATTTGGTCAAAAGTCAGGATAAAAAAGCAAAGCTTCCTCCGGGGAAATTTACCATCGAATTTATCAGACTTGAAAAAAAGGACTCCAATGGAAAAACCTGGAGTATTTCAAGCTCGGGCTTCATGGCAATTCCCCTGGAGATTAAAGCAGGGAAGACAACGACCAAAAAGTTCGGCGAGCCACTGATTGTACAGGTCAAGAAAACCGGGGATACGCTGAACTATCAATTAAAAGGAAATGTTGGAGAGTTCTATTCAAAAGTAAAAGTTGGCCGAAGAATGGTCAGCGCTCCGATATTCAAAATACTGGGTCCCGATGGGAAAGTACTTAAAACAGGACGATTCCGCTATGGTTGAGGATCTGCATGCTCGTATTCCGTGGGAATACAGGAAAAATTACCCAAAGGCAGCAAATTGAAAGTTGTCCCAAAATTAGGACAGTTCAAACACAGGAAGATCAAACCTGTTTATTTAGATTAATAGATGTCATGAAATCGAATATCAATTGTATTATCTCTGTGTCCTCTATTGTTGATATAATTCCCAAAAATGCATTTGAGATCTTGTAATTACCGTATTGTGGCTTTTTACCGGGGCATAAAATCAAATCGGAGAATGCCTGAAATTTAATGCGATTAATTGGCAGTGAACCCTCATATATAATTAATTTCTCTGCGCCCTCCGCGATCTCTGCGGTTAATTTAAAGCATTATGGAACAACTACTTCCTCGACATCTTTCTTTTCAGGTATCTTAATGCTTTTTGAAGCTGGATGTCTTTCTTGCCACCCATATAAATGGGATCCATCTTTACTTTGATATCGGGATTGATTCCCTTTTTGTTAATGTCGCGCCCTTTTGGGGTCAGGTAATGTGCCGATGTATATTTAATCGCCCCTCCGCCCTTTACGGGATAAATCGTCTGTACCGAGCCTTTCCCGAATGTCTTTGCCCCTATCAGGACTCCCTTCCCCAGATCCTGCATACAACCGGCGGTTATCTCCGATGCACTTGCACTATATTCATTTACAAGTATAACGAGGGGGAGTGTTTCGCGATTATAATCATACGACTTGTTAGCATCGCGGTTCCCCTTCCTGTAATTGACAACCGAGGTTATCACAGTCTCGGGATCGACAAAATGACTGCATACATAAACCGCCGCCCTGATATATCCACCGCCGTTATTTCTGAGGTCAAGCACAAGAGCCTTTGCTCCGCCTCTGTGCAGCTTGATCAGGGCATTCTCGAACTCTCCCTTTGTAGTTTGCCCGAAGAACCGGAGTCTTATATAACCTATGTTTCCTATCAATTTTTGCTTTAAACTGCTGACAACTATGTTCTTCCTCTTTATCTTCACATCAAAAGGACTTTTCACATTCCTTCGCCGGATCGTGAGGATTACTTCACTCCCTATAGCTCCCCTTATTCGTGACGAAGCTGAATCCATACTCATGCCCCTTGTTGAGACACCGTTTATCCTGAGTATATAATCCCCGGGCTTCAATCCTGCCTTATATGCGGGGGTTCCTTCGATAGGCTCCACCACCATTAACTTCTTTTTCGCCTTCCTGTCCATCTCCATGAATATTCCAATCCCTGAAAATCCCCTCGAATTCAGTTGCTCCTGAAGAATATGGAATTCCTTTTTGTCCATCGCTACCGTATATGGGTCATCATAAGTTTTTTGAATCACCTTTGCCATACCCTTGAGAGCGGCATCCACAATCACCTGCTCGTTAAACTCCCCACCATATATCATGAGGATTTTATTGTATTCTTTCCCAAATGCCCTCAAGTTCGCCTCCGGGGTTCTCTCGTCCAATATGGGATCCTTCAGCCCGCTTACATCCTGCCTCTTTAGTTTTAGATAATCCTTGATACCCTTAAGCGCGCCTCTCATCAGGCTGTTTGTGTCAACCTCGCTGATATACTCGTCCCTGAGAATCTGAAGTACCTTGTAGATTTCCCTGATACCCGCTTCGTTGCGGTATTCATCGTCGGAATCGCTCTTTGCAAGGAGAACTTCAGGCTTAATTGCCCTGGAAGCGAATGCGGGATTAACATATGAGATTGTGATGAATATCGCAACTACTAACAGCGCGATAATTGATAAATTGACCCTTTTTTTCATTTCTATCCTCCCGGATTAATTATGGAAACCGTCGAAGTGGTCGAAATCATTAAGAATAATGTCCGAATTTCCAATTACTTTATAATAAATATATAGTATTTTATGAAAATATCAATACATAACCTAAAATGCCAGTTATATTGCTTTGTGGGAGAAAGTTCTCAGCTTTAAGCCGCTGAAGCGGCTTGTTGTAAAGCTGCCTCCCCTAAGCCGCTTCAGCGGCTTGACTATGAAGAAACCCGCTTCGCAATCAGGGGGTGTGGATGAAACACTTCTAAAATAAAGTTTTTCCCCAGATAACTAGCATATTGAGTTACATAATATTTCATTCTATAATAATCAGTCGATTTACTTCTTGTTTTATTCCGATCGTCGATCTTTCTCAAACAACACCTGTTGCATTTCAGACCGGAACAACCTTCCTGTCAATAGTTTCTTTATTACTCAAACATATTCCTTTTCGTGACATGTCATTGTTAAGTTTTGTCGAATATGTTGTTCGGGCAATAAAGGAAAAACTCTTCTTGAGATGTATATAAAGATCAGACGGTTGTCCCCGGCGGACCGGTTGATGGCGTTTTATTTTCATGGGAGTATAGCATCAGGACCCACGCAAGTGTCATTCTGAACGTAACGATTAGTCTCATAGCCACGCCATTTCAGGAAGAGATCCCCCACTTCGTTCAGGATTTCATACCAAACCATTACCGATAAGAAATGCGTAACTCCCGAATGTTATACAAGAGAAAAACGGGAGGCGAAATATGAAAAACATCCAGAGATATCTAACAGCTTTCATCATCATCTGTTTAATGTTCACAGTATTTACGGCAAGTCAGGCTAATGCAGAAAAGGACGATTACATAAAATGGCTCGAAGTTCGCTCCATGCTATACCAGGCAAAGCAGTTGGAGAAAGGGGTCTCCGGCAAAGGGATTCAATGGAGGCATCCTTATGCAAGGCCTCAACCTGACAAGGCATGCAAAACCGCACCGGCATGGTTTACCGCATACCCCGCTGCAACCGTAACCAGGCAAGGGGAATCGATTATCCAGACACTGGGAAGCGAGAAGATGTGGGAGACTTTCCAGGAAATCGGAATCCAGGCAATGCACCCGGGACCGCTAAAAAGAGCCGGCGGAATCACGGGAAGAAAGTATTCGCCGACCGTTGACGGTGGATTCGACCGGATAAGCTTGAATATGGATCCACTGTATGGAACTGAGAATCAATATATTCAAATAGTAAAGACAGCGGCAAAGCACTCTGCGGTAATTATTGCCGATGTCATACCGGGACATACCGGCAAAGGAGCCGACTTCAGACTTGCAGAACGCAATTACAAGGATTATCCCGGCATATATCATATTGTTGAAATTAATAAAGAGGACTGGAAGATCCTGCCCGGTGTGCCTGAAGGTAATGACATCGTCAATCTCCAGGTTGAAGCTGTGGAGAAGCTTAAAAAGAAAGGGTATATTGTGGGGCAACTCCAGAGGGTGATTTTCTATGAGCCCGGCGTGAAGGATACAAACTGGAGCGCAACCGGCGTTATAAAAGGAGTCGATGGAAAAGACAGGAGATGGGTGTATCTCCACTATTTCAAGACGGGTCAGCCCACATTGAATTGGCTGGATCCCTCATTCGGTGCGGACAGGCTTCTTGCAGGCGATATAATACAATCGATTAATGTATCCGGGGTGAAGTTCCTCAGGCTTGATGCAAACGGATTCCTGGGTGTCGAGATTGAGCCCGGCAAGGAAAAGGCCTGGTCGGAGGGACATCCCCTTTCGGTCAATGCATGCGATATGCTTGCAATGATGACACGAAAATTGGGTGGATTCACATTCCAGGAATTGAACCTGTCCATCGGTGATATAAAGTGGTTCTCGGAAAACGGACCAGACCTGTCATACGATTTTATCACAAGGCCCGCATTCTGCCATGCGCTGATAACAGGCGACGCGGAATTCCTGAGACTTTGCCTCCATCTTATGAAAGAATACGAGATAAAGCCTATATCGCTGATTCATGCAATGCAAAATCATGATGAAATAACATACGAGTTAGTTCACTTTTCCACCTATCCCGACAAAAAGTTCAAGTTTCATGGGAAGGAAATGAAGGGATCGGATCTGAGAAAGCTTATAATCGGGCAGATGAAATCAAAAATAACCGGTAAAAAAGCTCCATATAACAAACTTTCCGGGAACGGACTCTGCACAACAATGGTGGGGCTTTGCTCGGCTTCGCTGGACATAAAAGATCCTTATAAAATGACCCCGGAGGAGAAGGAAAAGGTCAAAAACGCGCATCTCCTGATGGTGATGTACAACGCAATGCAACCCGGCGTATTTGCCATATCGGGATGGGATCTCGTCGGTGCGTTACCGCTTCATGAAGATCAGATCAAGGAGAAGGTCGCCGATGGCGATTATCGCTGGGTGAACCGTGGCGCATACGACCTGATGGGAGTGAATCCGGATGCAAAGAAATCCCTCACCGGTTTACCTTGTGCGCAAATGCTTTACGGGAACCTTCCTGAGCAGTTGAAGGATAAAAACTCATTTGCATCAAGACTGAAAAAACTACTTGCAGTAAGGAAGAAATACAAGATTCATATATCGGAGCAAATAGCCATTCCGACACCGAAAAATACCGGCGTGGTAATAATGGTTCACAAGCTCCCCGGAAACGGCGATATCGAGATCACCGCCATAAACTTCGGCAGAAAACCCGCCGATGAGAAAATTAGGCTTGATGTTTTAAAGAAGAAATCATGCGTAAACCTTTTAAGCGAAAAGAGCGAGGGTAAAGCGGGAGATGACGGTGTATTTGAGTTGAAGCTGGAAAGTCTCCAGGGTAAGGTGCTGTTGTTCAGGTAACCTTTTTCCCACTTCCATACACCACGGAGGCACAAAGAACACATAGGACACGGAGTTTTTATGATTTTCGAAAAATAGGGGAAAAATGGGGACAGCGCCCTATTTATCTGAAATATTTTCAGAGATCACAGGAGCGCTAAATGGCGTCATTACTTGATTAAAGCACATGTTGAAAATTATAAAACTAGGGACAGCCCCCTATTTATCAAAATATCCTTTATATATAAACATTCTAAAAGACCTGATAATAAAGTTATAAAAAGGGGGACAGCCCCCTATTATTTTCGAGAGATGTGAAGCGGGAAACGGGAGGTTGGAAGCAGGAGGTTGTATAAAACTAGGGACAGCGCCCTATTTATTAAAATATCCTTTATGTATAAACTTTCTAAAAGACCTGATAATAAAGGGATTCTGCAGTTTAAAAATGGGGACAGCGCCCTATTTTTCTGAAATATTTTCAGAGATCACAGGAGCGCTAAATGGCGTCATTACTTGATTAAAGCACATGTTGAAAATTATAAAACTAGGGACAGCCCCCTATTTATTAAAATATCCTTTATATATAAACTTTCTAAAAGACCTGATAATAAAGGGATTCTGCAGTTATAAAAAGGGGGACAGCCCCCTATTATTAGACCTTTTGAGCGGAAAAAGCGAAGGTAAGGCGGGAAATGACGGTGTATTTGAATTGAAGCTGGGAAGTCTCCAGGGCAAGGTGCTTTTGTTCAGGTAACCTTTTTCCCACCTTGTTTTCACTACGGAGGTACAAAGAACACGGAGGACACGGAGATTTAATGATTTTAAATAGGGACTCAAACCTCGTAGCTCAAACCTTTAGGTTTGCCAATTTGTTTGCCACCCGATAATCCAAACAATAACGTATGTTTGATGATTTGTCACAATGTTGAGCGGTACGTTTTGAATGGTGTTTTGCTACATTTATCGGGATTATTGGCGGGTTTAAAAACCCGCGCTACGTTATCCATCCTCCGACCTCTGGCCTCCGACCTCCGTCATCCGTTATCCATCTTCCGGCCTCTGACCTCTGATCTCCGTCTTCCGCCCTCCGGCATCCGTTACCCGTCCATTTGTTAATAAGATGTTAACATGAAATATATTGCACAATTGCAGTCCTTGTGTAATAATTATATTAGTGATTTTATAAGTAATGGCAATAACGGGATAACCCGATAAATTTTAGGAGGTGTGGAGATTGGACGCAGTAAATAAAGTCCAAACGGGCGCACAGATGATACCTGCAAAAGCGGTGAAATCTGCGCCCAAACAGGAGCCTGTAGCCGAGCCGAAGGATTCCTTTATGGGTACAATCGGCAAGGAAGCAAAGAGCATGGCTCTCAAGGTTGGGAACATTACATCATCCAGCGTGGGAGGCGCTCTTGGTATTGCCGGACTGACCGTCGGTTTATACGCCGGTGCGGCAGGTGGAGCGATATTCTTGGGTGCGCTGGGAGCGGGCATAGGTCCGGTGCTGGCGGCAGTCAGCACGAAAGGACTGCTTTCCTTCCTGGGCACATCATTCGCCACAACAGGCTTTATGGCAAAGGTGGGTATAGCCATGGGCGGTGTCGCCACAGGAATCGGAGCTTTCCAGATCGCCCGCAAGTCAGCGGAATTGGTAGGCAAAGTTCCCGGCATGTTAATCGGAGGAGCGATTGGATTGGTCAGCGGAACGATCAAAGCTGTCGAGAATAAACTGGGAGGTGGAGAATAATGGATAAGATTTCAGGATCAGCACAGGGTGGATATCCGGCCGTACAAAATCAGCCCGAGGTAAAAGCGCAGGAAGAGGTTGCTACTCCCGTACCACAGGATACCGTTTCCATAAGCAAGGGCAAGAAAAAGAAAAGCGGTCCCATTTCCAAGATATTCTCGACCATAACCAGCGGCGTCGGACTTTCCAGCGGCGTAATAGGTGGAGGACTTCTTGGAGCCGCTGTGGGAACAAGCGGAAGCTTGCTCACCGGTTTGTTGGCAAAGAGTGTAACTATGGCAGCTCTTACCTCCGCCGGAATGACCGGTGGGATTGTCGGCGCAATTGCGTTTGGAGTCGCCGGGGCATATGGCGGATGGAAAATGTCCGAGATGGTTGTCAACAGTGCGAAATGGGTAAAGAATAAGATTACGGGTAAATAATTATCCGCAAACCTGTTCTTAGTTTAGATTCGTTAGACAAATTCGAAATATTTTAAAAATCAGTCAACATCAGCAACATGTGGGCTGATTTTTTTATACCCAAAACCCACTATTTTTCTGCCATTTTTCTGCCATTTTTCTGATAATAGATGACAAAAAAAGATAACAAATGCAAAACCCCCCGAAATCAAAAAACCCCACTCCAATAATGAAAGTGGCGGGAGTGAAAAGGAGTCGAACCTTCCAGGGGTGTTAAGTCCCTCAACGGTGTTGAAGACCGCGGGAGCCACCGGGCCCCATCCACTCCCGTGAGTGAACAACAATGTTCTTACATTTTTGATAAAACCCTGCTCTAATACCGGAGGTGGGAAGCGAAAGGTGAGAAACGGGATCCGCCATCCTTATTTTCACACCACTATTCCCTCTTTTTTTAGAGCCGGCCAGAGTTTTTTCAGGGTCATGGAGTCGAGAAACTTCCTGGGGGCTGATTTGCCCTTCTCGCTAACAACGGCATTGAGAGTAAGTGCGACATAAGCCGGCGTAAAGCCCCGGGATACTATATCCTTCCCCACATCGAGAATAACTTTTTCATCCACTTTTGGATGCCCGTTTTGATAGTGATATATTGCGGTTTGAAGGTAATTGTCCGTGAATATTATTTTATCCCTGTAGTGTGCTTTTCCGGTCTCAAGGGATTCAAGCCTGTCGGCAAACGTTATAAAGTCTTTCAGTTTTAGACCGTGCTTATTACTCAAATGTGGCTCATCGGGCTTTCCTGATCCCGCGTTTATGCAGATAATCTCCAGTCCGTCTCCCTTTGGCACTTCATCAACCGCCTGAAGAATCTGTTTTTTATCCGTATCGTGGACTCTTGCAAGCTCGGGCCAGGTCGTTTTGTCGGAGAACATCTTTTCAAGTCTTTCAGTACTCAGATCCCCTGATGAAATACCATGAAACAGCAGGTAAAAAATCGGATCATATTCGGTTATATCACCCTGAGCAATTGTTTTAACACCCGGTGGCAAGTGAGATGATATTCCCACCTGTTTTTTCAGCTTGAATCCCACCTGCTCGGAAATTCGTTTTATACGTTTCCTGAAGCCCTCTCCTATCCTCTTCTTTGTCCAGTTTTTGAATTCCAGAGCGCGGGGTTCTATGCCCTCGCTTTCCATTGCAGAAAGTATATTGGTGCTGAGATTGGTAGTACTCCCCGATACTGTATGAACATCTTCGGACAAAGCCCTGTAAAGTGGAATTGCGCCCGGCAAAAACTTACGCTTCCAGGGCTCCTGGTAGAAGTATCCCGGTCCTATCGTCGTATCCATTATGGTCTTATCGATATCGCTTGAGATCACGGTTTCGCCGGGTTTTACAAGGTGGATATTTCCCGCCCCGACCGGATGAGTGCTTTCCTCATGTTTATTGAAATATGCCTGCCTGCTGTTCTCATCCTCGACACTCCGGAAAAATACATCGTATCTTAAATCCTGCCCTTTAACTTTCTTTTTCTCCTTGTCGGTAAGCTTCACATCGAGGTTGAAGTTACCCTCATTATTAGCTATTCCATTGCGAGTGGTAATTACTTCCCCGGATTTATTTTTTACCTTCATCTGAAAGTTTACGCCGCCCTTGACCTCGTCGGTCTCCAGATCAAGCATGTTTCCGACTATTCCGAGACCTATCTTCCGGAAAAATTTACAGAGCCAATGGTTTAGCGAGGAGAATGTAAGAAACCGCCCTTTCACCGCAAACCCTTTTTTAAGACTGCCTATGGTATTGAAGCTTCTGCAGGCCAACTGTCTCCTGCATTTTATCAGATTTTTCTTCGCCTGAATCCCCACAACGTCCGGCGCTTCATCTGTGTTATAAAATTGCTTGTATGTATTCCATTTTTGCTTTATGCCTTTTGGATCCAGACGGGGAAGCTTCATTGCCGACATACCCTTTTTAAACGCATCCCTTATGGGGTGTTGTGAAGGAGATTCAGTTTCGGCTCCATGTTTAAAATATATTTCCCTGTTTATCCCTGTTTCCGTTTTCTTTATGTTCATTATTTTCTTCCCCTAAAATTATGTTCACTACAAAGACACGAAGTTATCCATTATCGGGACGAGGACGTCCCTCCTACAATTCTGATCTCCGACCTCCAACCTCCGGTCTCCGTTATCCTCACTCCATTCTCGGTTCCGGCGGAATCCATCCGTCGGGCCTCCCGGGGCGGGATTCCATTACATTCAGGAGTTTCAAATATTTCGAGAAATTCTTCTGAATCTCCTCGCCGCAAGGTTTCGCAATTTCACCCATCTCAGACAGTTTTGCTTGTAATTCATCCTTCTGTGATGCAAATTTATCCTCATCCAGGCTTTCGATGAGCGATCTTAAGCTTGGGAACAATTGCTCTATACTCTCACCGCTTGAAAGTCTGAGTTCACCTGCTTCCAGTCTTTTTTTTGCACTCTCAAGGTCGGACTCGGCATTGGACAATTGTGATTTTGCCCTCCTTATTCTCCTCTCTGCGTCTGATATGTCACTCTCTGCCTGGCGTATCTCTTCCACTTTCTCCTCGTTTTCAACCTGATGTTGCCCGAAATGATACTCGTATTTACCCGTGCTGTAATTATAACCGTAATCATATCCGTATTCCCATACCTCGTCGTCCATTGACTCAGCATAGAGGAGATCACGCTCGGCATCTCTGAGGTCTCTCTTCCCCCTTGTTATATCCGATTCAGCCTTGTCGATATTACCCTTGGAATCGTTTATATCATTTTTGGATTTGTCGATATTTGATTTCGCCTCCTGGACATCTTTCTTGAGAATATCAGGAGTCTTTTTCATTTCTTTCGCCGTCTTGTCCTCATATTCGGGGAAGCTGAAGCTGTACTTGTCATATTCCTGCTGGTTTGCAAGTTTTGTAAGGGCATCGGGGAGATCATTGATATTGCCCGCTTTCCCGGACATCAATTCGTCAAAGTCTCCTCCCTCCATCCTGTAATGAACAGGGGTCCCGTCCTGAAATTTCTGGAGTGCGCCATAAGATGATATTGCCAGACTGGTTGGGGATCCGCTTTCACACAGGTATGGCTTTATCGCCTGTAGGTTGTCATATTGATCCTTTGGGAGTATGTCATTGACCCCTTTTCCCTCAAGGGCGTCAAGCTCGTGAATGTCTTCCGGCGTCCTTGCCCTTTCTATAAATCCGAGATATTTTATATAAGCAATGCTTCCCCCCTGCATCTCCTGGAGCGACTGATACGCATTAATCTTCCTGCCCCCCGGAGTTCTATACGCGCCCAGTTGGTCGAAACTTTTCATCGAATCGAACTGGTTCTCCGGTAGAATGGTATTTTTTCCGCTTCCATAGAAAGCATCAAGTTCCGCCATATCCTGCGTTGTTCTCACAACCATGCCTTCTACATAGCCAATATTTATGGAGACACTCTCTCCGGACTGTAGTGCCTGTAGTGCTTCATACGCATTCGCCTTTTTCCCTTCGATAAGGAAGCCATCGTCGGGATCCTTCCCTTTTTCGAAATACTTGAAAAGCTGGAAATCCTTGTCGGGCATTATTGTATTTTCCCCCTGCCCGTAAAAGGCGTTTGCCTCGGCAAGGTCACCGGTATCCTTTGCGATGAGGTTACTTTTTGACCCGACGTTTATCCCCACATTTTCTCCCTCCTGGAGTCTTTGCAGGGCGTCATAAGCGTTGACGCTCTCGCCGTCGACGTAAAGTCCATCTTTCTCTTTTTCTCCATGTTCAAGGTTTTTCAAAGCCTGGAATTGATCCTGCGGTAGAATTGTGTTCTCTCCCTCTCCATAAAGAGCGTTCGCCTCAGTGAGATCCGCGGGACTGAAAGCTTTCAAGTCCGATTGCTCACCGATATTAACCTGTATCTCCTCGCCGGTTCTCAGGGCATTGTATGCATCAAATGAGTTTACTTTCTTTTCGCCCCAGAATCCAGGGTTGTAAAATCCGTCGTTCTCGTCAACGCCTTTTTCCAGGAACTTGAGGGCGTCAAACTGATTATCGGGCAGGATGGTGTTTTTGCCTCTGCCTTTTAGAGAATCAAGAACCTGCAATGTATCAAGATTGTCAACCCGTGAATGTCCATTCCTCTCGTTCTCTATATAGACGGGCTTGCCTTTCTTCAGTCTTTCCAGTACCTTGCCGGAATCTTTTATTTTATGGTGAAAGAAGAGGATTTTCTTGAAAAATCCTGCTTCTGTGCCGTTCTCCATTCCGTTTTTTGAAAAATATTCAATAGCTTCTTTCGCCTCTGAATCCGGGAAATACTTCATTGCGGATTTCATTTCCTGCGCCGTCTTGCTCAATTTCTGGGTTTCCACACTTTCAGGCATAGTTTCTTCGCTTTTTGAGCATAAGGCTACGGGATCGCTTTTTGTTTTTACAGACTTTTCATCTTTTATCCTTTTCCCGGTATTGATCCCACCACCTATATTAATCCTGGCTCCTGAATCTCTTATTTCCATAATATAACCTCCATAATTAGATAAATTGAGCATTTATAGATATGACTCTCCAATGTCTATTCTATATCAAATCATCAGTAATATCAACAGGTTTATGTTAATAATTGGTTAAACTTAAGATACAAAATTGACAAAAGCAAGATGAAGTATGAAGTTGACAACATCCCGGAAAGGCTATAAAATTAGATCGGATATTAAGAAGATTCACATTAGCGGAATGATGCGGAATTATGAAAAGAGGCAAAAAGTGGACATCAAGAGAACGGGACAAACATCCTCCCAAAAACCTGTCAGGGGAAATATAAATAAAAAATCTGAAGCCAAATCTTTCCGGGATATTACAGATACATACAAACCCGGTGAAAAGTCGGCGAAAATTGACCCCGGGTTGAAGGCCGCTGCGGAGATCCTCCTGAAAACAAAAGAGCAGAGAGAGGTAAGGCAGGAATGGTCGGTTGATTGCTACGGCATCGCCTATGTCGCTGATGAGTCAAAGGTGGTAATTGGCGGTCATAATGCCCAGGTAAGAGCTCTTGATACATTGAACGGGAAAGATAAGTGGAAGTCGGAGAGAAAGGGATTCGTATCCCAGGGCAAGGATGGATCTCTTCTTGTATCTTCAAATGATAATACCATATATGCTCTCGATCCCGGTAACGGCAAAGATAGGTGGAAAAAGAAACTTGAGGGTGGAGCGAATATAGCCGGCATTGGCGACGACGGCACAATATACGCTGATATCGGCAAAGAGATCCATGCGATTGACCCCGATACAAGAGAAACAAAATGGAAGTGTAAGAAGATCGGTTACCCGGTAGTCAGTTCTGATGAGATGATATATTCGGGGAGTCCTGATAATCATGTATATGCATTTGACCCTGGCACAGGGGAGGAAAAATGGAACTTCAAGACAGATGGGCTTGTCAGATGCGCTCCCACCGTAGGAAAAAACGGCACCGTCTTTGCAGGAGATACAAATGGCAAATTATACGCCATTGATCCGGATACGGGAGAGGAAAAATGGAACTTTAAGACGGGTAATTTCATCCTGGTCACACCCACCATAGCCGAGGATGGAACGGTCTATGTGGGGAGTTGCGATCATCACCTGTATGCCCTTGATCCCGAGACCGGCGAGAAGAAATGGTCATTTGACGCCGGCGCTGAGATAAGAACAAGACCGAAGATTGCCCCGGACGATACGATATTACTTGTTAGCGACAGAAATTTCATATATTCCGTCAATCAGAAAAACGGCAGGAAGATATGGCAGAAAAAAGCTGACAGTTATGTCCATGTAACACCTATATTTGGGGACGAGGGAAAAATATATTTCGGATGCAATAATCACAAAGCCTACGCGCTGAGGGATCCAATGATGAAAAAACGGGATGTTAAACAAATCCTGGATGAGCAGGAAAATTCTCCCAAAGAAAGAGCGAAGATCGTCATGGGAGATGGATATGTGGAAATCGGTGGAGTAACTCTGCCCAAGAGGAAAAAATAAGAAATCAGATGTGAGAATATCGAACAAATGTTTTCTCACCGCAGAGTTCGCGGAGTAACCCATTATCGGGACGAGGACGTCCCTCCTACAGATACGGACTTTATTCTCCGCCATCCGCTATTTCAATCCCTTGTCATGTTCACCGGGACCGTAATAATCGATAAACACGAGCGTATTCCCCACTAATTTGTAATGGATCCTCTGCTCCCCTGATACTCTCATTCTTCTCTCGCCTTCTCTTCCTCTGATAGGCTCGTCGTTCAGTCCGCGATCTACGCTTGCATCAGCTCTGGAAAGGTTTACCCTCTTGGCGATTCCTTTTATAATAAGCTCTCGAAACCTGGGCTCTGCGTTTACAAGGTCTTCCACAAACTTATCATCAAAATCGAAATCCTGTTTCTGTCTTCTCTGGAGATCAGCGAATTTCTGCTCCGATGCGATTTCAACTGCAAGACGGAGTCTTTCCACTTCTTTCCTATCCGTATCCCGGGGCCAGAAGTCAATATAATTGACAACATGAGCCCAATCGGACGGATGCCTTATGATCTCTGAATCTATTTTTTTTTGATCGCAGTCGCATAAAAGCCTGACACTTTTTGTATCTGTATCCCGGAATTCAATACCCGATGCGATATAGGGCGTTTCCCCCAGATCCATCATTATATGAAGAAGTACATGCCAGCTTTTCAGGATTTCCTTTCTCTGGAATCCGGAGAAAATGTCCGGGTTTATCTTGCATGCGTCAAGCTCGTCTGAATTGTCAACGAGAAACATGCATTTCTGGAATATCCTGTAAATAACAGGGACAAGCTGGTTATTCCATCCCTTTTTCATTCTCCAGGGAGGCGGATTGGGATCTGTCCAGAGAAACTCCTCCAATTCATCAGACCAGGCGAAGAGCATGTCGAAGCTCTCGATTTTCTGCATATGGCCCAGGAACTGCTCAAGGAAATCGTCCCTGTATTCCTCGTCGTTCCACTTCTCAGCCGATGCGAAGACAAGATCCGGCGACAGACTCGGCAACATATCAACGCTGTTATCTTCCCTTGGCATTTTTTCTTCGTTTTCTCCTTTTTTTCAATCCCGCTTCTATAATTCTCTGCTGTTCATTTGCGGCCTGGTCAAAAAACTCTTCGGGCCAGTTCATGATTCCCCTGTAGTCATCAATTTCAACAGGCTCCAGTATCGACCCGTTTTTTCCGGGGCGTGCAAAATATATGGCGATAAGATCCTTCAGGTTATATTTCTCATCTTCTACGATCCTTCTAACAAGGCGGTTTATCATATGGTCGCTGTGGGTCTCGACGATGGAATTCCTGCCCGATAATGCCATTGCTATGAGGAAATCGGATAGCTCCATCTGTAAATTTGGGTGAAGGTGTATCTCCGGTTGCTCCAGCACGAGGGTTCCACCATACGGAAGCCTTGCTCCTCCCACCAGGATCGGCAGAATCTGGCTTACTCCGAACCCGACGTCTGCAATTGATACGCGTGTTTTTCCGTCCCGCGCTTCCAGTTCTATCGAGAGGATCTCAGTTTTTCTATCCCCATCTTATCGAGCCAGAAATCCACAACATCGGAAATCCTTGCGTCGGCGACGGGATGGAAGCCGGTTCTCTTGTTGTGGTAATATGTCTTTACAACTTCCCTGTCGCCCTGTGTCGCCAAAATATATGCCGCGTTCTCACCCTTGAGCCCCAGATCTGTAACCTCGTCCTCATAAATATACCTGCGGGAAGGCTCCTCCCGAAGGGGACCTATGTATGTGAATGAGTTGATAACCTTCCGGAGAAAATCCTGTATTTCGATTACAAGCTTGATAATATCATAAACCTGCTTTGTTTTTTCCGTATATTTAACTTTCCAGGGGAAAAGGTTGTGAAAGCGGGTTATCTCTATCTCCGTTTCCCCGTCCGTCTCCACCATGTCCGGGTTCTTGCCAAAGTTTTTCCAGGAGATCTTGTATTTCTCCCCGTCAACATGATCAATCTCGACCCGTGGACCCGGAATCGAGCTTTTTCCCCTTTTGACACTCTGATTTATTACAAGTTTCTTCACATAGAGCTTCTCGGAGAGAATATGCCTGTCTTTCCCGCCGGTGGAGCTTATTGTAAAGGAGAGGAGTATCTTGTATCTGGACTCGAATGCGTCGTCAATATCTTCCTCAATACCGGACTCGTCCTCGAACTCCCAGGACTGAAATGAATCGATGAGCCTCTCCTCTATGTCTGCCCCAAAATCGGTCAGATAAAGCTCTTCGTGAAGCGGTAGAGGAAACGATATACGCAGGGTGTATGTAATATCCCTTGTGGGATCCCTGCCATGAACGATTTTTTGGAACGACCCCAGGTTTGTATATTTTCCGCTTTTTAATATCACCCGGTCGGGATCACTGCTCTCCATGGTCTGTTTTAGAAGAAGAATGCTTTTAATTATTGAGGATTTACCACAACTGTTCGCCCCGCAAAGAATTGTTACGGGTTTTATCCTGAAGTTATCAAGCTTCCGGAAGCATCTAAAATTTTCGAGATCAAGTTTTTTTATCATTAAATCGGCTCCTTATCTCCACACCATCGCCTTGTGTTGCAGTTCTACCGAAGAATACATGTCTTTATATTCCGATAAATCTCCTTCCCAGTCGAATTAAAATCCTTAAAAACGATTTATTTAATTTTCGTCAGAAGGTAGTAGAAGCCTTTTTTCAAGAAGGTTCTACCGAATAAATGATAAATAGAATTATAGATTAACTCAATTGGTCAAAAACGCAATTGTAATTATTTCATCAATGTTCTTATGGCCATATTTCACTTCTCGAGTTTTAGGACAACACCCGACTTTTAGTCGGGTGGCTAGAAACCTATAAAACCTACCTCTCACCTCCAATTTAACTGTTTCAACAGTTTCTTGATGAGATAAACCACTGAAGTGGTTAGAACGCTGTAGCGGTGGGGTTTACACTCATTTTACCACAATAAATTGTGGTGCTGTCTTAAAACCCCTCAACATGCCTGTTATCATTTTTATGCACCTGCTCTTAAGCTATTTCTCAAAAATAATTTCTTGTTATTTGGGCGGCGGGACGCCGCCCCCACCATTATAACAATGTAGGTAGCTGCGGCGTCTCGCCGCAGGTCAAAAAGGATAATACTTATTACAGGACTTACGCATTTCCAAGAAAGAAATGCATGAAACTGTCATCCTGAGCGGAATACGATCTAATTTACTTTAATAGGCATACCTTTCTCAGGAACGGGGCTTACATACCTCCGATGTATTAATCAGCGAAGGATCTCTATCCATGAATAGCGATCTCTCAGGACAACATTCAGGAGATTCTTCGCTATGTGAATCCCCGTACATCAAGGAAATCCCGTCCTTCAGAAAATCATCAGATTAAAGTAACTCTCTCGTATATCGCTCAGAATGACAAGGCTAACTCCTCATTTTGCGTAAATCCTGTTATTAGAAATAGCTAACCTTTTATCACATTAAAGCACCTGAAATAAATCCCATTACTTCCCAACAAATTCAAATGTGCGACATGTGGTATTTATTCAGACCTCTCTTGTTGGAAGAACTCTCCATGCTCGATTTCATGCCGTTTCCAGACTGGTCGGGAGACCAGCCTCTACCCAAATAGTGGGGTGGTCTGAACAGTAGCGAAATGTGAGTTGTTATTGTTTAAAATAAAACATTCACACCCCTTTATTTCTTTATCATTTGCGTGATATACATGATGAGGAAGATAGTATTGTTTTACAAGTTTTTAAATAGAGGTGTTTCTCATGTCATTTGGAGATATAGCAGCGGTTGGAGCGCCGAGAGAGGTTCTTCTCTCGGACCTGAAGAAAAAGCGGCAAACGGAAAAGACAAAGAACTGGACGACAGATAACGCCAGGATTCTGACGGGATCCGATAAAAAAAGCGCAAATCGTGCTGATAAGAACGACCGCCTTGCCGGGGATTTCAAACAATCCCAGGTTAAAAAGGCCAGATACGATTTAAACGAGTCCCTTGGCGATATCGTCCACGCAAAGCCTGCGTCCGAGGCAAAGTCCGAGATGGAGGCAACAAAAAGGGCGGATACAAAAGCACAAATTCGAAATTTCCAGGATAATGTTGACAATGTGCTTCATGACGTCACTAATGTGGGAAAAGGAGAGAAGCTTTCTCACGTAACCGCCACGAAAGATGAAATCGGCCGGAATATGCAAATAAAAACGGGTAAGGTGGGAGCCGGGGATCCCGATAAAAAAGCTACAATCGGAAGTTTCAATATAGAATGGCTTGGTCAAAAAAAGAGAAGCGAGGAAGATTACAGAAACATCGCCGGAGTAATCAAGGATTCTGGAGCCGCCCTTTTGGGTGTACAGGAAATCTCCAATGTAGAGGGCATGAACCGCGTTATGAAATACCTGCCTGATCACGGATATCTCCTGGGCAAGTCGGGACAACAGATGGTGGGGATGATCTTCGACAAGAACCGGGTCAAATACGACGCCAACTCGATTGACCAGATGGACAAGGTAACACTGGGCAATCCGCACATGAGGCCTCCTCTTTCCGTCGATGTTAAGGTGGATAATTTCGACTTTAATTTCAACGTGGTACACCTCAAGGCGGGCTTCAAGGATCGCTCTATAAAAATGAGGGATGAGCAGGCAGGCGAAATGAACAAATGGATCAAGGAAAGACAGAAAAATAATCCCGACAAGGATATGATAATCGTCGGTGATTACAACGATTTTGTGGGAAGCAGTACCCTCAAGGGAATCGACAAGGGTGACACCGTCGATTACGCCACCGACGAAGTGGGCAAGGATTTCTATACAAATATAAGGTACAAAAGCGTGATTGACCATGCCGCTTTCTCAAATGAAAAGGGCGGCGCAAGCGAGGAGTATGTGAAGGGAAGCATCCGCACGATAGATGAAAGCAAGTATCCCGGTTATAAGCGTAGCGTTTCGGACCATAAGCCCATATTTTTCGATGTAAGATCGGGCGTGGATAACGATTGAGGTAAAGATAGAAAAGAAGTCAGCAATGTCCAAAGAAAATCTCTGGATTTGAGATTGTCGACATTCTTCAGTGGCATTGCCTGTAGGAGGGGTTTCCTAACCCCGATTTCCATTGTTTTCCTGATTCCGATAATATCGTCCACCGTTGTTCGCCGTTGTTCGCCATTGTTTAACCCTAATAATGCATTTGGAATCTTACAATTACCGTATTGTAGCCTTTTACCGGTG
>JAIORV010000102.1 GCA_021107945.1 Vulcanimicrobiota bacterium
AGCCATTCTCTCTCCACCACAATAAATTGTGGTGTTGTTCTAAAAAACAATTGCGATGTTATTCAAAAATTAATAGTTGCATTATTGTCAATGCACTCTAAATATCACATCCACTTCCATATAAATGTATATAAAGATTAGATATTTTATGGAGGTAATCATCAATCCCGAATGCAATCTCAACGCGCTTGTAGGAATATATGACGGATACAAAGAAAATATGACCCGGGTGGTTACTCAAAATGTCCATAAAACCACACTGAAACCTTTCGGAAAAAATGTATTAATAAATTTATGGAGGTATATATGAAAAGGCGGTATTTGCAGTCAATAATTGGAATCTTACTCTTGTGTCTTCTTCTCACAGGTCAGCTTCCATGCAAAGAAGAAAAACCAGAAGTAATAGTTATTGCAACGGGCGGGACAATCGCATCCGTAAAAGGAGAAATGGGGCTTCGTCCTGCATACAAGCCCGAGGAGTTGATTAGGGCGGTTCCGGGGCTTGATAAATATGCGAAGTTGGAAGGCAAGCTCCTGCTAAATCTCGATTCTACTAATATGCAGCCCCGGGATTGGGTGCTTATCGCAAAAGAGGCAAAAAAAGCACAGGACGAGGGGCTCAGGGGAGTTGTAATCACTCACGGGACCGACACGATGGCTTACACCGCATCAATGCTGTCGTTTATGATAAAAAATCCAAAAATCCCAATCGTATTGACCGGGGCGCAAAAATCCATAGGGGCAAAAAACAGCGACGCTCCGGGGAATCTCACAAACGCTGTCCAGTTCGCCGCGTATGGTCCTCCCGGTGTCTATGTCGTTTTCGGCGGCAAGGTGATCCGGGGCGTCAGGGCAAGCAAGATGCATACCGGCGCGTTTGACACATTCCAGAGCATAAACGCGCCTTATGTGGCGGAATTTGTCGATGAGGGCAATCCTGAAGCGTTTTCAAAAATGCTGCCTGTGAAGAAAATTTCATGGCCCAAAGAGAAAAAGGATTCAGGCAAGACAATCCTTGATACAAAGATAGATGCAAATGTGCTCATAGCAAGACTCTCACCGGGATTCAAACCGGAATGGCTCAGGAAATATTGCAATCCGGGGCAAGTTCAAGGCTTGATAATCCTGGGATTCGGAACAGGAAACATCCCAAACCGCATTCCCCTCAATCTTTTACCCGTCATAGCAGAATATAAGAAAAAAAACATCCCCGTTGTAGTGATGAGCCAATGTCCGTACGGTCCCGTTGAGATGGGGGTTTACGAAGTAGGAGAAAAAGCCGCCAGGCTGGGCGTAATCCCCGGAGGCGATATGACAAAGGAAGCCGCGATCACAAAGCTGATGTGGGTATTGGGTCATACGAAGGATCCGGATGAGGTGAGGGAGTTGATGGGGAAAACACAGGACGGATAACGGAAGTCAGTTATCAGAGTTGAATTATTAAAACCACGAAGCCACGGAGGGCACGAAGTTTTTATGTTAATTGTCTCCGTGATCTTCGTGTCTTCGTGGTGAATATATATCAGGATTCATGCAATTATGGGTCTTGATAATAATTCTAAAGGACATTTCATACTTTTATTAAAGTACTTTGTTGTTAACATCAATTTGTTAATGCCGATTGTTAACATCAATTGTTAACATCAATATCGGTAAGGGGACAAATATTTATACTTTTCAGACCTCTCTTGCGGGGAGAACTCTTCGACCCCGGTTTCATGCTGTTTTCAGGCTGGTCAGGAGACCAGCTCTACCCAACTAAGTGCTATCTGATAAACCCTTAACTGAACACGAGTGGGAAAACCGTACCCCAACCAGAAAGTGTGGTCTGAATAATTACCAAAAATCTTTTTCACCCGGAGGTGTAATTATGACCGTATGCCCTCATTGTAAGGAAAAAAACATTGTCAACTCGAAATTCTGCCAAAATTGCGGAAGACCGCTTTCAGACGACATTCCCTCGTACCTCTATCCGGAGGATGAGGATTTGTGGGAAAAAGTAAAAGAATTCGGAAAAGATTTAAAGAAAAAGATTACAGAAAAGAACTACAAGGAGATACTTTCCGATCAGAGCAATCCTGTTACAAACATATTTATCACATTTGTGGCATGGATTATTCTTCGAATGATCGGTATTTTGCCCTTCGTCATCATCGTGAGAATCCTCGCTTTCCTGATGCACCCCGTGGGGTTGGTGTTCTCGCTTGCCGTTACATACGTATATTCAATGCACAGGGAAGAGATAAATAAACGTATCGATGAGATCAAGGAAATGGATCATGTTGCTACATTACGAGAGCTTATCGACACATATTACAAACCCGGCAAGGAAGAAAAGGAAGAGAAGGAAGATAAGGAAGTTAAGGAAGTTAAGGAAGTTAAGGAAGATGTAGGAGAGGCAAAAAAGGAAGAAGAGAAAGAAGAAGATAAGTAATTATTCAACTCCCTGAAATGCTTGTGATTCTATAGGGAGGAATTTATAATAAATCACAGAGAAGCACGGAATACAAAGGCATTCTTTTAATTCTTTGTGGTCTTTGCGGTGAATAAATAAAAAAATTTAAGCGAAAAAGAGGACTGAGGAGGCTTTTAATATGACGCTTGTCGGCGCAAGAAAAGTGTCGGCTCCGCGGGGCACGGAAATCTCCTGTAAGGGATGGCCCCAGGAAGCGGCGATGCGTATGCTTATGAATAACCTTGACCCGGAAGTGGCGGAGAAGCCTGATGACCTTATTGTCTATGGAGGCACAGGCAGAGCCGCCAGGAACTGGGCGTGTTTTGATGCAATAATCGAATCCCTGAAAAACCTTGAGAATGACGAGACCCTTCTTGTTCAATCGGGAAAGCCCGTGGGAATTGTCAAAACTCACGATAAAGCTCCCCGGGTGCTTATTGCAAACTCAAACATCGTCCCACATTGGGCGAACTGGGATTACTTTAATGATCTTGAGAAAAAGGGACTTATAATGTATGGCCAGATGACGGCCGGCTCATGGATATATATCGGGACGCAGGGCATACTCCAGGGAACTTATGAAACCCTTGCCGCCCTTGCCAGGAAGCATTTTGACGGAAGTTTGAAAGGCAGGCTTGTTCTTACCGCCGGTCTTGGAGGTATGGGAGCGGCGCAGCCCCTCTCGGTAACAATGAACGAGGGTGTCTGCCTTGCGGTGGAAGTTGATCCCGATAGAATAAAGAGAAGGCTCGAAACAAAATACTGCGACCGTGCTTTCGATGACCTGGATGAAGCTCTAAAGATGGCGATGAAATTCAGGGAGAAGAAACAGCCTGTGTCCATCGCCCTTTTGGGCAACGCCTCGGATATACTTCCCGAGATACTAAAGCGCGGAGTAGTGCCTGACGTCGTGACAGATCAGACCTCCTCCCACGATGAACTCAACGGGTATGTCCCCGGTATGATGAGCTATGAATCTGCGTTGAAATTGAGAGAGAAGGATCCTGTTGAGTACAAGAAAAAATCTCTGGAATCGATCGCCAGGCATGTTGAGTCCATGCTGGAATTCCAGAAGAAGGGGAGCGTTGTTTTCGATTACGGCAACAACATCCGCCAGCAGGCTTTCAATGTGGGCGTCAAGAATGCGTTTGACTTCCCCGGTTTTGTGCCGGCGTATATCCGCCCTCTCTTCTGTGAGGGCAAGGGCCCGTTCCGCTGGGCGGCGCTATCGGGAGATCCGGCAGATATCCACAGAACCGACAGAGTAATACTGGAAGAGTTCCCCGACAACAAGCCCCTGTGCCGCTGGATTCGTATGGCGGCAAGGGACGTGGCATTCCAGGGTCTTCCCACCCGCATATGCTGGCTTGGTTACAAGGAGAGGGATCGAATCGGTCTAATCTTCAACGACCTGGTCAGAAAGGGTGAGATTTCCGCTCCCATAGTCATAGGAAGAGATCATCTTGATTCCGGGTCGGTCGCTTCTCCTAACCGTGAGACCGAGGGAATGAAGGACGGTTCCGATGCAATCGCCGACTGGCCGATATTAAACGCGCTTTTGAACGCCGTGTCCGGAGCTCACTGGGTGTCATATCACCATGGCGGCGGCGTGGGAATAGGATACTCTTTACATGCCGGGATGGTTGTTGTCGCCGACGGAAGCAACGAGGCGGACTGGAGACTGAGGACTGTTCTGACCAATGACCCTGCAACGGGTGTCATAAGGCATGTTGACGCCGGATATGATCTTGCAATCAAGACCGCCCGGGAAAAGGGCGTTGAAATACCGATGATGAAATAGCTGGATAATCTGAGGTGATGAATTGGATCGGGAGACCCGGTGGGATAATTTCATACAGGAAAACCTTGTCCGCGAGATGGAAAAACTTAATTTCATTTCTCCACTTGTGGTTGAATTCGCCGATTTAATCAAAAGTGACGAATCCGGCAAAATCCTGGATCTGGGCTGTGGACTGGGGAGACATATGCATTACCTGTCCCACAGGGGGTTCAATGTTCTGGGGTTTGATATTTCGGAGAAAACCCTTATGCGGGCAGAGGAATTGGCAAAGACGGCGAATCTGAAGCTTGATTTCGTCAGGGGAGATTACATGGATCTTCCGTTTCACAATGGGGTTTTCCAGGGAGTCATATCCATATCGACCCTGCATCATGATTTCCCCGACAGCATTTACAGTGGTTTCAGGGAAATCAGGAGGGTGTTGAACTTTGGCGGTTATTTTGCATTAGATCCTTTATCGGTAAATGACGGGAGATTTGGACAGGGAAGAGCACTTGGAGAGAAGCTTTATATTATGCACAAAGTGCCTCATTATTTTTTCGAGGAAGATGAGCTTCTAAATCTGCTGGAGAGACTCTTTTTTAAAGTTGTGGTAATGAAAAAATATTCAAATAAAATAGAAGGGGCAGATGGAAAAATCACAAGTGAGAGATTCCACGTTATTGCCAGGAAGACTCGCAGGAAACGAAAGTACATACCTCCTCTCCGTCATATGTTGTTATGAGCCTGTTTGGAAAATAATGTCTTGTTATTTGGGCGGCGAGACGCCACCCCCACCCCCACCATTATCACAATGTCGGTAGCTGTGGCGTCTCGCTGCAGAATAATGTTTATTAGAAATAGTTAATCATATTAAGCCGGTGAATTTATCGTGAATTTTAATCGAGAAAAAGAAAACGATACTCAGTCAGCAATGAAGAAAAAACTGGCGAAGATAATCAGTCAGTTTTCAGAAAAAAGAGAAATGAATGTAGGTGAGATTGAGGACGGATTTGTTCTTGATATTCCTGTTGAGTATAAATCAATAGCCAAACATTTACTTCCCGGCAAGGAAGTAAGACACCAATTTGTGTTTGTCACCGGCAATCGAAAAATGTCCAATGGTAAAGAGATTTATCAGATATTTACGGTATGCGCTCCGGAAGAAGATACTTTTTATCGAAACGCTCTCTTTCTGAACGCTAATCTCACATTTGGAGCGTTTGCCATTGCCGATGTGGAAACGATATCAAGTGACTTGAAAAGAGAGGTCCTTTGTCTGCCCACCGGCGAAGTTAGAGTTGCCCAGGTAAAAAAAGAGAAGTGTTTTGTGCTGGTGGATACATACATGGTAAGCGAGGCCGATGCAATTCAAATGGAAGCTTCCATAATGACTATTGCAAAGGCGGGAGATAAACTTGAAAAAATGCTTATGAAGGAAGATATCAGGTAGAGTATTTATTCAGATCGTCCACTGTAGGAGAGGCTTCCAGCCTCGATATTCGAGGCAAGACGCCGCTCTTACATTACAGTCAAATAACAGTAGGAGGTAATTAGCATGGTTGACGTCTGCGCGGAGAAATATTTTCAGAAACTCACTGAAATTGTTCAAGAATTTGCCGGTAAAAATCAATATGAAATCAGCGAAATTGATGATGGCTTCGTTCTCGATATTCCCGTAGAATATGAAGTTTTCGAAGACGAAGAGGATATTATAGATGACCTTGATTCATTAGAAACTGAACTGCCGATGGATATTGAAATCCCGGACAATATCAAATCAAAAATTGAACATAGACGACAATTTGTTTATGTCACAGGATACCACAAGGGCCCTGACAACGAGGACATGTTCCAGGTCTTCACTGTCTGCGCTCCTGATGATGAGAGGTTTTACAAGAGTGCGCTTCTCCTGAATATGAACCTGCCGTTTGGGGCAATCGCCCTGTCAAATGTGGAGGGCGAGACATATTTTGTGCTTGTGGATACTTATCTTGCCGAATCCGTCACCGCTGAAGAATTGAATGCGTCAATCTCCACACTGGCAAGAGCCGGGGACAAAATGGAGCGCATGCTGATCGGCGATGATCTGGCATAAGGAAGTTGGATGATGGAAAATGGAAATTGGAAATGTAGGAGGGACGTCCCCGTCCCGATAACGGATGATGGAATGCGTAAGCCGGATAACGGAAGTCAGAAGTGAGACTGTCGAATAATTGTTTTTTTCATCGCAGAGGAGAAGTAAAGAAAAATGGCTATTTCTCTGTGGCCTCTGTGGTAAAATAATGGTCTTAAAAATCTCGGTTATCTCCCATTTCCCATTATCCATTTTCCATCTTCCTTCTTCTACTATGGAGGACATAAAATATGGCAGGAACAGGAAAAAAATTTATATGCCAGGAGTGCGGGGCGGTTTATCCAAGGCTGCAGGGGCAATGCTATCACTGTGGTGCATGGAACTCGGTGGTCGAAGAGATAGAAGAAGGGAGGGAGCGAAAAAATCTCATGGGATTTTCGCCGGGGAAGATTGATCCCACCCCGATTTCCGGAATTGAAACAACCGACACAGACAGGATGAAAACAGGAATCGGTGAGTTCGACAGGGTAACCGGCGGAGGTATAGTACCCGGATCACTGATATTAATCGGTGGAAATCCGGGCATCGGCAAGTCAACACTTCTTCTTTCCGTCTCAGACAGCATCGCAAGAAGGCATGAAAAAACAGTCCTGTATGTAACGGGTGAGGAATCGCTTCATCAGATCAAGATCAGAGCGAAAAGAATGGGGATCGAGTCCGACAATCTTCTTGTTTTTCCGGAAATAGAGCTTTCCCAAATTTTATCTCAAATTACCACTCTCAAGCCTGCCCTTGTTGTAATTGATTCGATACAAACAATGATTCATCCCGGCATCGAGAGCGCGCCGGGCAGTGTATCACAGGTAAGGGAATGCGCCGGACTTCTACAGCAGGTATGCAAAAAATCAGGGATCCCCATCATCCTTGTGGGACATGTGACGAAGTCGGGAGCAATAGCCGGCCCCATGGTAATGGAGCATATTGTCGATTCCGTTCTGTTTTTTGAAGGAGAAAATATAAGGGATTTTCGCATACTGCGCGCCCTTAAAAACAGGTTTGGCTCAACCCAGGAAATCGGCGTCTTTACAATGGAAGTCGCGGGGCTAAGGGAAGTTGAGAACCCATCTGAATTCTTCCTTTCACATCACTTGAGGGAAACATCAGGCTCCGTTGTCGTTCCGGTTGTTGAGGGAACAAGGACAATATTGGTGGAGATCCAGGCTCTTGTAACCAAGTCGGGGTTTGGAATGCCCGCCAGAAGAGCGACAGGTGTCCCGGTAAACCGGGTGTCGGTTCTCCTTGCCGTTCTGGAGAAACGGGCAGGAATGCTCCTGGGCGGGAGCGATGTTTTTGTTAACGTTGTGGGAGGGGTTCAGGTTGATGAGCCTGCAATAGACCTGGGGATATGCCTTGCCGTTATATCGAGCCTGCGTGATCGCCCTATGCCGCCCGCCACATGTGTTGTGGGAGAAATAGGACTTGGGGGAGAGGTAAGGGGAATCTCCAGGGTTGAGAACAGGATCAGGGAATGCCTGAAAATGGGATTTGAAAAAATTGTACTGCCGGAGACAAATGTAACGGAAAATCTGAGAAAAAATGAAATTCAACTCTTAAAGGTAAATACTCTGAGGGAAGCAATAAGCAAATCACTGACTTCATCGCAATAAATGCAGGAGAATGATTAATACTTTGAATCAAATAATGAGGACTACCACCGGATGAAATCGGGTTATAAATATAAATACCTCACACAGGGTAATGTTTCCAGCAGTCTCTTGAAACTCGCACTTCCCTCGATGTTTGCCCTGGTTTTACATAATGTATTCGGACTTGTTGACATTTATTTTATAGGGAAACTGGGCAGTGAGCAACTTGCCGCGGTGGCGATGAGTAGTCTTCTGGTAAGGTTTATTATTACCTTTGTATTCGGAGCTTCGCTTGGCACGGTAGCCCTGGTTTCGAGATTTCAGGGAACCGGTAATAGAGAAAAGGCAAGTGATGTGGGCAGGCAATCGGTTTACCTTGCATTTCTTCTCTATATTATTGTTGCAACGTTAATTAATATTGCCCTGGAACCCCTGCTTGTCTTTCTCGGAGCAAAATCCTCATTTTTACCCAATGCCCTTGTATATGCCCGGATAATAATTTTCGGCAGTATTATCCTGTTCATCAGCAGCGCAATAAATGCATTCCTCAGAGGCAGCGGTGACGCGATGACCCCGATGTGGGCGCTTATTATTGCAGTTGTGCTAAATGTCATACTTGATCCTATCTTTATCTTCGGTTATATGGGGGTTCCAGCTCTCGGAGTTGCCGGATCGGCAATTGCAACCGTCATATCACGGGCGGTGGGAATGCTGTTCCTCATTTATCATATATTATTCAGCAAAAGAGAGCTTTCATTCTCAATTTTTCCTGTGAAGCCAGATTTTTCTATAATGTGGCGAATACTTCGAATCGGGGTATTCGGTTCAATACAGGGAATGGTCAGGAATCTCTCCTCTCTTGCGCTGGTGAAGATAATCTCGGAATACGGCACAGCGGTCATTGCCGCGTATGGCGTGATCGTCAGACTCAGAATGTCCGTACTCCTGCCGATAATGGGTTTGAGTATGGCTACAGCGATAATGGTGGGACAAAACCTAGGAGCGGGAAAACCGGAAAGATCAAATAGCGCGGCCTGGCTTTCGATTGCGTATGGAGAAATTCTGATGCTTGTGGGTATGGTGTTATTCTTTTTTAAGGGTGGAGATTTCGTTTCTTTCTTCAATAAAGATCCTGATGTGATTGCAAACGGCGCGCTCTATTTTCATTACTTCGCTCCGGCACTTATTTTGGCTTGTGTTTCAATTATTCTGGAGAGGGCGTTAAGCGGCGCGGGCGACACTATTTCACCGATGATAATCACAATTGTTTTCACTCTTTTCCTGAGAATCGGACTCGCTCTTTATCTCAAGAAATTTCTCGGATTAGATGGAGTATGGATTGCATGCGCAATATCAATCGTTATTCAGGGACTGGTGACCGCAGGATGGTTTAAAATGGGTTTCTGGAAGAAAAAGAAAGTCTAAGCAGTGTCCAAAAAACCTTATACTGCAGATTTACTATAAACCCTAAAAATGTATTTGGAATTCTACAATTACCGTATAATAGCTTATTATCGGTAAAAGAGTGCATTTCTCGTCAACATAAAACCATATCGGAGAATGCCTGAAATATGATGTGCATAATTTGCAGTAAATCCTGCCTACAGTAGATTCTCTGTGCCTGCGCTGAACTTGTTTCAGTGTCCTCTGTGGTGAAAAAATACGTGCATATTGTACTATCCGTTTATCAGGATGAGGACATCCCTCCTACAGATTCGGGCTGCTTTATCAGTTTTCCGAATCCCTTTGTGGTCCCTGAAAACGAGTTCCCTGAAATAAATTCAGGGCAGGCAGGGCAGGCTTTTGCGGTAAAAAAATGTCATCAAAGATTAGGGTTTTAACCGGGGAAAGAAGGGAATAATTGCCCCCCAGTTTGTCCCATGAGAATAACCCCCGGTTTTAACCGGGGGAAAGAAAGGAATCCTACCTCCCTTACTTTCTTAGCCACTTCAGTGGCTTCCCTGTAAGGAATGCAGGAAGGGCAACCGCTCCCCATCTTCAAAAAAAGATCTTGGACTATAAACTGTTCTATAATTAAAGATGTCCATTTCTTCTGCGGCGAGACGCCGCAGCTACCGACATTGTTATAATGGTGGGGGCGGCAGACCGCCGCCCAATCAACGAAAATTCTTGTAGGAGTGGTATCTTGAAAATCAAGGTTGTCAGTCTATCTTGTGTTAGGGGCTGAATAATTTGAAGCATAGAAATTAAATTATTTTATAAAAAGTCTTTGTTTTATCAATCATACCAAGACTTCAAGCGGATTTACGCGATTGAAATTATAATATTGTTGAAAATTTTCTGAAATATCACAGATGTTCTCTGTTCACATGATGATAAATGAAGGATAATTGAAGTGGCAGGTGAACTTATTTAGGGTTAGAAATTGGGTTTATTAACTCAATGGCTTGTTTGTTGTTATTGGATTTAAGTTATTTTTATCAAATTATTTTGGTGTAATATATGGAATGTTCTCATTGTGGCACAAAAAATAGAGGAACGGCAAAATACTGCCTGGGTTGTGGCGGAATGCTTGGTGAAGCCAAGCCTGCGACACAAGAGGTTGAGTTTTCTGCTTCCCCAAAAATAAAAAAAGCGTCCAGTCCACAGATTATTCAAAAAGGACGCTATCTTGTTATTCAAAAGCTGGGCTCCGGTGGAATGAGCAGGCTTTATCTCGCGCGTGATACAAAAATGGATTTTAATGTAGTTGTGAAGGAAATGTCTCCGCCACAAAATTACCCGGAAAAAACCAAGTATTTTCTGGAAAAATTCAAAAATGAAGCTAAAATGCTTTACCGCTTGAGACATAGGGGAATACCAAGAGTTACCGATTATTTCGCCGAAAGTGATAAATATTATATGGTGATGGAGTATATCGAGGGAGAGAATTTTGGTGATATACTAAAAAATCGAACTGTACAACAGATTTCAATAGAAGAAATGTTTAACTGGATGGGGAGGATCCTGGAGATTCTCAAGTTTTTGCATAGTCAAAATCCTCTCATATTTCATAGGGATGTTAAGCCTGCAAATTTTATGCTTAATTCAAATGGAGACGTCTTTCTTGTGGATTTTGGCGTTGCGAAAGCTATCATGCCGGATGAAGCCCATACGGCTATCGGGACCATTGGTTATGCATCGCCTGAACACTATACCGGGAAGTTTATCAAATCCTCCGATATATATAGTCTTGGAGCTTCATTTCACTATTTGCTCACAGGTGACAATCCACGATATCGCACACCTTTCGATTTTCCAACTCTGTCATCTTACAGGAAAGATATCACAAAAGATATTGATGAAATTTTCAACAAGATACTTGATAAGGATTCAAAAAAACGTTATCAATCGGTGGAAGAATTGCTGGAAATTTTTTCAAAAGCAAAGAGAAGATACTTTAATTTGAAGGAAGCCAAGATTATATCTATTCATCCGTCAGAGACTGAAATTCCTGCAGGTGAAGAGGAAGTTGAATCAACAGGAGACGTTATTCCGCCGCCAAGAGAAACGAACAGACTTATGCTTCCCATTATGAAAAAATCCAGGCGTCCGTCAAAACAAGCCTTCAAAAGAAAACTCAAGAATTCCGGCGAAAAACTTGGCAAGAAATCAGACATGGAAGTTACTCTGGTTGTTGGTGCGGAAACAAAAGAAAAATCGGGAATAGCTGCCATTAATGATGACGATACTATTGTTGATCTTAAAGGGACAATAAAAGAAGAGCAGATACCGGAAGCACCGGCGGTGGAAAAACCTGACGCAAAGAAAAAATTTGACAAGGCAAATCAAGGGAAATACTTTGAAAGTATAATTGCGGTGGAACCAATAGAACTGGAAAAATCCGGAATTATTTCTCAAAAAGCGGAAGAAGTGGTTGAAGAAGCGGCTGTTGAAACTCCGCCCCAGAAAGCAAAAGAAGAGAAACAAACGAAAGGGCGTCTCTCCCAAACGAGAAGCGGGAAAGTATCAAGTTCCCGCCCGCCTGCAAGGGGAAAACAGAAGAGGTATCCAATACCAAACACTCCGCAGGCTTCTTCTGCTATTGCCAAAAAAGGTGGACCCCAAAAAAAGGAAATAATATCTTCAAAGCAATCTAAATATGTTGCTCCTGCACCCGGGAGAATCCCTATAAAGGTTGATAAAAGGGACCTACCGGAAAGGCCAAGTCAAAAACGTCTCACACGACCTGTTGTAAAGAAAACACCGGAGGCCGAGAAAGGAAGAACCGCAGAGGAAGAAATAACTCCTGTTCAAATAGATCAATCTCAAACTCCCGACTATCAAAAAACAAGAATAACATCTTCGAGAGAGTTTGATGAGTTCTCGGAGATCGGCACGGCAGGTAAAATATGGAATACAATCAAGCGGAACAAGCTCCTGGTTGCATTGATAGTTTTGTCCTTCATTTTGTTGGTCGGCGGGGTTGCTTACGTGGCTGTAAAGAGTGAAAAATCCAAAAAACCTAAGCCTTCACCGACAAAGGTTCTTCTTGATCCTGAGTTTGAATCATTATTACAAAAAGCTAGAAGAGAAAATGCCCTTGGAAATGCAGGCGAGGCAATAAAATTATACTCCCGGTTGGTCAAGGATAAGTCTGACTTTGCTGAAGCTTATCTTGAGCGAGGTATAATCTACTTTAATAAAGGCAATTATAATAAGGCATATACTGATTTCGAAAAAACAATTTCCCTGGATTCCAAGAAGACAAAAGCTCATTTTTTCAAGGGGAAGATAGCTCTTAAAAAAGGTGATAGTAAAGGTGCTTATGCGGAATTCAGCATTTCGATCAACCAGGAAAAGGAAAACATCGATGCATACTATTACAGGGGAATAGCCTTGCTGAGAAAAGGAGATTATTCCAGAGCTATTAGCGATTTTGAATCGGTGAGGCATAAAGACGCCAGCTACAAAGGTCTGAGTAAGCATCTTGCCCAATCATATTACATGCGGGGAAAGGAAGCCCTGAAAAAAGGAAAATATGACGGGGCTATACTTGATTTCAAAGAAACCTTAAAGGCGTCATCGGGCAAGAAAGAAGTAATAAATGGACTGATAAAAGCATATTTGAGTCGCGGTACGAAAGATTTTAAAAATAAAGATTACAATTCCGCGATTGATGATTTCAACGCCCTGTTAGCTCTCGATAAAAGCAATAAAGATGCCAAAAAGAAGCTATTGAAAGCCCATTTTGCCAGGGGGAAGAAACGACTCAATTCGAAGAACCCTCAGGGTGCAATCAAGGATTTCAATATAGTTTTAAAAGAAGAGCCTGGGAATATTCAAGCGCTTTTTGCAAGAGCCGGAGCTTATGCGGCAAGGAATGAAACTACAAAGATAATAGTCGATCTTAAAAAAGTGCTTTCTATTGACCCAAAAAACAAGAAGGCAAAGACTGAATTGATCAAGGCTCTATATGAGCAGGGAATGAAATACGAGCAGGAAGAAAAATATCGAAAAGCTATACCTGCCTATGATAATATAATCAAACTGGACCCAAAAGCAGTTGATGCATACAGACTGAGGGGGGGAGCATATTCGAGAATGGGACAGTTGAACAGAGCTGTCGGTGATTTCAAGGCAGCATTGAAGCTCAACCCTGAGCATGTTGAAACAAAGCAGGACCTCTCAAGAACTCTGGGTAAGAGAGCCAGAAAACTTGCCAGGTCGGGTAATTTCAGAGATGCTGTTGTCGATGTTGAAATTGCTTTAAAATTGTCTCCATCCGATAAATCCATCCAAAAAGAATATTCCCGAATAATGACCAAGATGGGAGAAAAAATGCTCAAGAACAGAAATCCTCGGAGATCCATCAGGGCATTTTCAAAAGCATTGAAGTATGACAGGGAGAATAAATTTGCATTTATCTATAGGGGAGGAGCATACCTCCTAATGAATAAGACCGAGCTTGCTCTGCGAGATTGCTGGAAAGCAATTGAGCTTGACAACGATTTTGCACTTGCATACTTGATCAGAGGGGATACGTATTTCCAGAAGAAAGATGTGAAAAATGCACTTAATGACTGGGAGCAAGTTATAAGACTGTTGCCAGGATCGAATCTGGCGAAGCAAGCAAGAAAAAGGCTGTCCTCTTTACCCGCGCATGTTGTTCCACCTTCCAGATGAGAAATGAGAAGTGGGAAAAGGGAAGTGGGAAAAGTCACTATTTATTACCGATACCATAAAAATACCCATCCTCACCACCGATAAGAATGACTCCCGTTCTTGAAATAACAGGCTCCGCCCTGAAATGACCGCCCATTTTATCCATACGCCATCGAATATCTCCATCAGGATTCATTGAAAGAATTCCGTCATCCGGAGCTACATAAATATTTCCTCTGCTATCCACTATGGGGGATGATTTTACCCGCTTTGCAATTTTCTTCTTCCATTTCAAACTGCCGTCGGGATTCAACGCCGCAAAAACCCCATCAACCACTATAATGTAAATCGTGCCATCCCTTGCAAGGGCAGGGTTTCCCATAACCTCGTCATGGAACCTGTGCTTCCATTTCAGCTTTCCCGATGAATTGACCGCAAAGAGATACCCGTCCTCGGATATTATGTAAACATCGCCGTCGGGAGATATTACAGGCGAGAAGTCTCCCATTTCATAGCCGGCTTTGAATTTCCAGTCCAAAGTCCCGTCAGGCTTTACTTTATACAGAAACGTATCATTTGAGCCGATATAGATATTACCCTTATTGTCTATAGCCGGCGAGGAAAACAGTATCCTCTTTTCTGTCCTGAAATTCCATATCTCTTTTCCATTTTTGCTCAATGCGTGAATGGCATAATCCTCGCAGGCTATGTATAACCTGTCGTTGAGAATGGCGGGAGAGGATGACGTCTCGGCAGGCAGCTTATATGTCCATTTCTTCTCACCTGAGGAGTCAAGCGCTACAACCTCCCCGTTATCGCAGGCGACAAATACAGTGCCGTCGGAGTCTATGACCGGTGATGAATATATCCATGAGTCCATCTTGATTTTTTTCCTGATTTTCCCGTCAGCCTCGATGATAAATAGAGAGCCGTTCAGGTCGCCGAATATTATTCCGCCGTCGGGTAAAACTGCGGCGGATCCCCGGATCTCACCATCCGCCTTGATTTTAAAAAGTAATTCAGGCTTGTCGGGCCCCGATGCAAGCGTTCTGCCGGTGTTTTTCAAATCAAAACGGTATTGAAAAGCTTTTTTGTTGTTTTTTTTATCGGTATCCGCAATACCCGTGTTTTCTTTATTTCCTATACAGTAAATCTTGCCTGATTCACTTCCGATATATAACCTTTTATCGGGGGCTGTCACAGGGTATGTGAGAAATCTATCGTTTTTAAATTTCATAGTCCCTGATTTATTTCCATCTATATCAAAAATATGCAAGGCCTCTTGCCCCGATATGTATATTCTTGATTTTTTATCTATCGTGATTCCACCCGACACTTCCTTTTCAACCCATTTTTTCCACCTGAGCTTTCCCTCTGCGGTGTATGAAAGGAGAACGCCGTCAACGGCAACGGCATATAGATTGCCCCGGTCATCGAGGGACATTGGGGCGAATATCTCTTCATGTACTTTTATCGCCCATCTTTCTTTGCCCGCGGGATCAAGGGAAATAATTCTGTCGTCGGGTGTTGTGAAATATATATTGCCCGACTCATCACAAAGAGGCGGGGAATTGAATGATGTTTTATCCTCAACCCGATATTTCCAGCCCTGATTTTTATTAACTCCCACGGAATATATAAAATGATCCTCATCCCCCAGGAGAATGTTTCCGTTTTTCAGGAGAAGAGGAGAAGAGGCGATTATCCTGTTCCCTACCACAATTTTTTTCATAACTTTCCCGCCAGGGGAAAACCCGTAAAGATACCCGTCTTCCGAGCCTGTATATATAATCCCACCTGATATTGTCGGCGATGAGGATGCCTCGCCGGGAAATTGATGCTTCCATAGAATATCCCCGTTTTTTGATAAGGCGACAAATTTACCGTCGTCACATCCCACATATATATTGCCGTTTGATGCTATTGCGGCGGTGGAGTCCACCCAGTCATCAAGCTTTGTTTTCCACAACAGCTTTCCCACGGGGGAAACGGCATAAAAATTGGAATCACTGCTCCCGAAATATATATTGCCTTCTTTGTCTGTTACAGGGGCAAACTCTATTTTCCCTCCGGTTTTGAATTCCCATATTATGTCAAGCCTATCAGGTCCCTCAACGAAGCTTCTCCCGGAGTTCCTCAGGTCAAACCTCGCCTTTGGGGCGGCTGATTTCATGAGGGATATTACATCTTTTTCGTTATTACTTACTTTGCGAGGAGAAGGAGTGCTTCCGGAATACACATTCACGTCAGGCTTTTTCTCTATCTCCGATTTTCTTGCTCTTGATTGACAACCGGTTGTAAAAACAAGAAGAATTAAGGCAAACATGGAAATATACTTTAAATGATTCATGATGATTATTCTCATCTTTATCCGTCCTCCGCCGTCAACCTCCTCAATACTACATCCGCACTTATGGGCAGATTGTTAAAATCAATTCCCAGCGCGTCATGCAGGGCGCTTGCATACGCCGGGGCAATGGCGACCGTCGCATGTTCGGCGAGAGGTCTTGCGCCGTAAGGGCCGTCTTCCTGGGGAGTTTCCAGGAATATTACTTCGATATCGGTATCCTCCAGGTCTTCCAGCGTCGGGATCTTGTAATCGGTCAGGTTGTCATTCCTCACAACTCCCTCGTTTGAATAAATGAGCGTCTCGTTCACCGCCGCGCCGAAAGCCTGAACCATTGCGCCTATGATCTGACCTCTTGCAAGCATCGGATTGATAACCTTGCCCACGTCTATCGCCGTTACCATCTTGTTTATTTTCACGTCTCCCGTGAGACGGTCAACGGTTATATCAAACCCCTGGCATCCGAATGTCCATTCCGCCGCCGCATTGCCCTGACCGGTCTCGGCATCGTGATAAACAACCCTCGGTGGTAAAAAGTAGCCTGTCCCGGTAGCCGGTCCTCCTATCGCCATGCCGTTCTCATAAGTATATCCCATAACCAGGGCAGACAGGGGAAGGCAGAGGTCTTTTTCCGGGACAAAGAAATTTGTGCCGTCATATTGAATCTCATTAATGGAATCAAGCCCCCAGACCGTCGCCGCAAGCTCTTTTATCTGCTTTATCGCCGTCCGACACGCTCTCATCACGGCGTTCCCTGCCATCCAGGTCGTTCTGGAAGCTACGGTCTGCCAATCGTATGGATGTCTTTCGGTGTCGATGGTCATCGAGAGATGTACTTTATCGACAGGAATTTTCAATGTCTCCGCGGCAATCTGTGACAATGCCGTTGTCGATCCCTGCCCCATGTCGGTAGCGCTTATCTGTAGATTCACACTGCAATCCTCATTGAACCTGAGTTGTGCCATTGACGGGGCATTTGTAGCCATGACCGGGGATTTCATTAACGCGGAAAGTCCCTTGCCCCGGACAAACCTGCCGTCATCCTTCTCTTCTTCCGGAACATCTTTCCATTTATCAAGCTCAAGTGACCGGGCAACTTTCTTGATGCAACCTGCAAGATCGCCGTTGTGTTTTTGTATGACCTGCCCTATAGCGTTATCCTTACCGGGACCAAGGCAGTTCTTCAACCTGAACTCAACGGGGTCAAGCCCCATCTGCTTCGCTATTATATCTATCTGTCTCTCAGCCGCCCAGTGTCCCTCGGGATGACCGTAGCCCCTGAAAGCTCCCACAAAAGGCAGGTTGGTATAGACGGCGCGGGAGTCAATCCACACATTTGGAATATGATATGGTCCGGTGGAATTTTGTCCTCCGCCTACAATAACATTGATGCAATATTCGCCATACGCGCCGGCGTTAAAAGCAAGGTCAACCTTTATTGCGGTTATTGTGCCGTCGTTCTTTACACCGGTTTTCATTATTACATGGCATCCCCTGCCCAGGAGCGACCCGTAGAACATCTCCTCACGCTCCAGAATTAGCCTGACGGGGCGGCCTTTAACAAATTTTGCGATATACGCCGTGAGAGGCTCAATCGTCACATCCGATTTCCCCCCGAATCCACCGCCGATGTAGGGAACAACCACTCTCACTCTTGAATGATTCATCTCGAACAATTCCGCCAGCACATGTCTGACAAGAAATGGAGACTGAGCGGAGGCATACAAAGTCAGACTTCCATCGTGCTTCCAATATGCAATACACCCATGCGGCTCCATCTGGCAATGGCTTATATGAGGATATGAAAATTTATTCTCGAAAATCCTGTCGGCATCCTCAAATCCCTTCCCGACATCCCCTTTTCTTACCTTGAAATGGTGGTAAATATTCGTCCCCGGTATCGGACAGTATGTCTTGAGGCATCTGTAATCGCGAAGATCCTCATGAATCACCGGAGCATCGGGTTTCATGGATTCTCTCACATCAAACACAGACTCTTCCGGTCTATATGTAACCCTTATCAATTCACATCCCCGCGATGCTATCTCCGGCGTCTCTGCAACGACCGCCGCCACAGGCTCGCCGACAAATCTTACTTTCGTGTGCGCCATCGGCGGTTGATCATTTATACACTCGCCGATGAGTTTGCCCCGAAGATCCTCCCCGGTTACAACAGCCCATACGCCTCTCAAGGCCTTCGCCGCTCCCGTATCAATCTCGAGAATATCGGCATGGGCATGGGGTGAACGTAGAATTTTTGCGTGTAACATCCCGGGAAGCTTGAGATCTCCGATGAATTTACCTTCCCCGGTTACCTTGTCAACGCCGTCCTTGCGGGGAATCGATTTACCCACCGCCCTGTAATCTTCTTTTGATGGAACCTTGCAATGTTTATTCTTTGGCAAAATCGTTCTCAAAATAATCACCACCGTTATATAGATAACTAATTACTTCAACAAATAAGCGTTACTGCCTTCTATTTGGAATATATCATCATGAGGAAAATACATGCCAGGACTTATGCAATTGTTATTCATTCTGAGCATGCAAACTGTCATTCTGAGCGGATCAAGAATGAATTACTTAACTCCGACAACTTCCTCAAAGACGGGATTTTCTTGATCTACGGAGATTCACATAGCGAAGAATCTCTTGAACATTTGAACAGATGAGATCCTTCGCTGATCAATATATCGGAGATAAGTAAAATCCATTCTTGCCAAAGTTGATCCAGTAAAGCAAAGTGATCGTATTCCGCTCAGGATGACAGCGTGGACGACTCTCTTACGGGAGATCCTTAGTCGGGATGAAGATAATCGCTCAACCTCCATTATCAACTCTCCAGAATAAAACAACCCGTAAATTCCACATTGCCCTTGGGTCCCTTTATCGGTGATTCTGTAACGCCGATGCACTTGAATCCCAGTAATTCCGTGAACCGTACTATGTCATCAACTACGGATTTTCTTATGTCGGCATCCCTTATAATACCTTTCCTGCAATACTTACGCTCCGCTTCAAACTGCGGCTTTATAAGAGGAATGAATATGCCTCCCGGTTTCAGGAAATCTTTTAACAGCTCGATTACCTTTTTTAAGGAGATAAAAGACAAATCCGCCGTTATAATATCAACTTTTTCAGGGACGTGCTCATTCGACAGATACCGGACATTGCACTTTTCCAGAACAATGACCCTTTCGTCATTTCTCAGCTTATAGTCTATCTGTCCATGCCCCACATCAATCGCATATACCTTTTTTGCTCCCATCAGCAAAAGACAACTGGTGAAGCCGCCCGTTGACGCGCCGGCATCAATGCAGGTTTTTCCTTTTACATCAATATGGAATTCATCAATCGCCTTCTCAAGCTTCAAGCCTCCCCTGCCTGAATATGGGTGAGGAGGCTTGATCAGAGTTATTTCAACGTCTTCAGGAAAAAATGTTCCGGACTTGGTTGCAATCCTATCCGCCACTTTAATTATTCCTGCCATAATCATAGCCTGCGCCTTGCTCTTTGTGTCGGCGAAGCCATTGTTTATGACAAGATTGTCGAGTCTTTGTTTTTTTGTTTTCTTCGTGTTTGACATGGTACTCACTATCGGGAAGACGCTGAAGCGGCTAAAGGAGTAAAGGGGAATAGGTTCCTTTCGTTCCCCCGGTTAAAACCGGGGGTTAATCTCATGGGAGGTTTAAAAACCTCCGTTACAATTAAATCTGATGCGAGATATGAGAGGCAGAAGACTAAATCCGTTTTCCGTTCTCCGTTTATCGGGACGGGGACGTCCCTCCTACAGATCTGACATCCGACATCCGACCTCCGACCACCGACCACCGACATCTGACCTCCGTTATCCGTCCTTCGTTATCCGTTTTCCATCGTCTCTATCCTTGGGAAAAGGGGGCTCTGCATCTTTACTGTCTGCCCTGCAGGGAAGAGCCCGATATTGACTGAATCAAATTTCTTTTTCCTGAGAATATCCCTGAAACCCAATCTTCTCCACATTTTAATTGCGGTACGGGGCACAAACGGCATTACAAGGACGGTTATTATCCGTAAATAATCCATAAGTGTGTAAAGAGTCGTGTTTAATTCTTCCTTATCTTCCTTCTTGTAAAGGTCCCAGGGAGCTTTATTATCTATATATCTGTTCAATTCTCCGACCAGATCCCAGAGGGATATAAGAGCTTCTCTGAACTCCAGCTTATCCATCAATTTTTTATACTCTTTCTTGACTTCCTTGAACACCCTTGCAAGATTCCTTTCGCGCGACCCTAACTTTCCTCTTTCGGGAACCATGCCGTCACAATATTTTATTGTCATCGAAATTGATCGACGGAAGAGGTTTCCAAGGTCATTTGCAAGCTGATTATTAAATCTGCTCGTCAGCCTTGGTATGGAAAACTCCAGGTCATCCCCGGGAGATACTTCTCTGAGGAAGTAGTATCTCAGGGCATCGGAGCCGAATTCATCGACTATTTCCACCAGATTTGTCGATCCATGCAGGGAGCGGGAAATTTTCTTGCCCCCTGATATGACCCAACCCTGAGAAAAGATTGTCCCTGGAAGCGGTATTTCAAGCGCAAAACAAATTGCGGGCCATATTATCGTGTGGAAGTTGACCATGTCCCTTCCTATTATATGGATATCGGCAGGCCAGTATTTTTCGAACTCGTCCGATCCATATCCCACGGCGGCTATATAATTAAGAAGGGCATCCAGCCAGACATATATTTTGAAATCAGGGTCTGAAGGTACGGGAATTCCCCATATAGGCCCTTTTCTTGTAATACATATATCTTCAAGCTCTCCCCTCAGGGTATCAATAGTGTTCTTCATACATTCCTCCGGTTTTATAAAACCGGGGGTTTTCTCAAGGTAATCCAATATTTGATTCCTGTATTTTGAGAGTCGGAAAAAGTACCCTTGCTCTTTAACTCTTTTTACAGAGTGCCGGCATTCCGGGCGTGGGCATCTTTTTCTCTCAACCATTGATTCAGGCCAGAATGTCTCACATTCTATGCAGTACCATCCTGAAAATTCGCCTGTATATATGTCTCCTTTTTCTAACAGCTTCTCAAATATATTCTCAACAATTTGTATATGCCTATCATCAGTTGTCCTGACAAAATCATCATATGAAATCTGCAATTTTTTCCATGCCGTGATAAAATCTCTTACCATTCTATCAACAAATTCCTGTGGTGTTTTTCTGTGTGATTTTGCCGCTTCCTGAACCTTTTGGCCATGCTCGTCACTACCGGTTATAAGATGAACGCTGTCTTCCACCATTCGCCTGTATCTTGCACAACAATCGGCCATAATTGTCGCATAACCTGCGCTGAGGTGCGGAATCTCGTCGGGATAATAAATAGGTGTGGTTACAAAATATGATTTGGTATTTTTTGACATCAGGCTTTCCCTCTCTAAATAAACTGGATCTATTATATAGTAGGACTTTTCTTTGTTTAATATTCATTTCCCTTGTTTTTACTCCATTTCAAATAATTTAACACAGCGGCCATAACAGAAGGAATAATCAACTGATTTCTTGAAAATAAAATCGATAAATATATTATATCTCTCGGAAAGAGGTGCTGTTAATGGAAGCGGTCAGAAAGATTTTAAACATCTTGTTCTGGATAATATTTATAGGTGGTCTTATCTTTTTACTTATCTTGGTGATTGGCGGGGCATTTCCCATAAACTGGGGGACTTCCGGCCAAACAGCGAAATTTGATGTTGCCAAGCTAGGATGGGAATTAAACGATCCCTCCAATGGGACGTTTACCATTGTGCATGATGAACAAAAGAAAAAAGTAGGATGGGGAGCACTGCAATTTGATTATAAATATAAGGATAAGCCGCGGCCGGGCTTCCATTCAACAGCATATGAAATGGAGGGACTTGTTGATATCAAGTTCTGGATGAAAGCAAGAAAGCCCTGTATCTGGAGAGTTCAGATAAAGAGGAAGAGTGACGGAAAGTTATTCTATCGCACCTTCAGAATCGGGACCAAATGGAAAGAATATACCGCCAATCTTTACGAAATGAGAGACGAGGCCAGGTATAAAGGTAAATTTAGCAAAAATGACCTGAAAAAGTGGGTCAATTTCATTGATATCTCAAACAAGAGCAGTGGAGCTAATACAATATGGGTTGATAATATAGTAGTCAGGAAATAGAATATCTCTATGTATATTGATACACATGCACATATAAATGATGAAGCTTATAATAATGAGTCTCCGGAGAATCTGCTTAAAAGAGCGAAAGAAGATGGGGTTAAATATGTCATAGCGCCCGGGGTCAACATTGAATCTTCCCGTCAGCTTAAGGATTATTCGGAGAAGTTCCCCGGTGTCTTCTTTGCCTCCGGTATTCATGCACATGAAGCCTCGAAGTTTTACGAGAAGGATTTTCTGGAAATTAAGCATCTCCTTGAACACCCGAAAGCGGTGGCAGTTGGCGAGGTTGGCCTTGATTATCATTATGAATTCAGCTCGAGAACTTTACAAAAACACGTGTTAAGTCGGTTTCTGAAACTTGCAATCAGCATTGATATGCCTATGATTATACATTGCAGGGAGGCAGAGGAAGACTTTTATTCGATGTTGAAGGAAATGCCAAAAATTCCAAGGGGTGTAATTCATTGCTACACCGGCGATGTCAAGTGGGCGAAAAAATTTCTTGATATGGGATTCTACCTTGGCTTCACCGGAATAATCACATTCAATAAATCAGAAGAGATGAGAGATGTGGTGAGAAATACGCCAATAGACAGGATCCTCACTGAGACCGATTCACCATACATGACCCCTTCTCCCCGTAGAAAAATCAGACCCAATGAGCCCCGGTTCGTTACTTTTGTAGCAGATAAGATAGCTGAAATAAAAGGTCTGAAGAAAGAAGAGGCACTGCCTGTTTTTGTGAAAAACGCAGAAAAGTGCTTCGGAATTGAATTGAAATAATGGAGAGCGGAAGAATAAGTGATTTTTTCACCGCAGAGTTCGCGGAGGACGCAGAGGGAAATAGGATGATAGAATAAGGATAAAGGAGGCAGGAGAACGGATGACAGATGACGGCGAACGGAGAATGGATTTGGTCTTCTGCCTCTCATCTCTCGCTTCTCGCCTCTCGCTTCCAAAACGGAGGTCAATGTGTTTGTAATTGGCGAAAGAATAAACGGAATGTATAAAGCTGTGAGGGAAGCTATATCGCAGCAGAATTCGGACTTTATAAAAGACCTTGCAAAAGAGCAGATTGCCGCAGGCGCCGACGCCCTCGACATAACCGTCGGACCGGTCAAAGGCGATGCAAAAGAGTATATGAAGTGGCTTGTCAATACCGTATCCTCCGCCGTTGATGCCCCCCTTTGCATTGACAGTCCCCATCCTGATATTATCGAGGTTGGCGTAAAAGAGGCAACCGGCAGGACAATAATAAACTCGCTCAAAAAATCGCCGGAGCATCTGGAAAAACTGATTCCACTTGCAAGGGATAATGAATCGGATCTAATATGCCTGCTGATGACGGACAGCGGAATTCCCCACGATATTAACGGAAAGCTTGAAGTCGCGGTGGAGCTTATTGAAGCAGTGATGATGGGCGGAGTTGAGCCTTCACATATATATTTCGATCCCATCCTTCTCCCCGTGAAAAATGCCCAGAAAGATGTTGCCGACACATTTGAGCTTATGGATCAACTCAGAATATTGACCGATCCCCCGCCGAATATGATTGTGGGATTGTCGAACCTGAGCCAGAAAGCTAAATACAGAAGTCTTCTGAACCGCACATATTGCACTATGGCGATGTCCCATGGACTGACGGCGGCAATAGTAGATCCCCTTGACGAGAAGCTCATGAAATCGATAAAGACAGCGGATATCTTGCTGGATAGAGAATTGTATGCGAAATCGTACTTGAAAGGGTGAACGGAGGTCAGATCTGTAGGAGGGACGTCCCCGTCCCGATAATCGCAAACAATTGAAATCCACCTTACATAAAATCAAATACTTTTTTAGAAATGTTGGCAAAAACTTGTTTCGCCAGGTTCTCGTTCGTGACATTCTTGCTCATCAATATGAGAATGTATGGAGCCCCCTTGACAGGATAAATTATTCCGCAGTCGTGCAGTATGCCTGACAATCCCCCCGTTTTATGGGCGCATTCCACACCATTAGGCAGGTATTTCGGAATCATATCTTTTCTCTTTTGATCCTTGAGGATAATTAGCATCTTTGCCCGAACCTTACCATCGATCTTTTCTTCCTCGTATAGTTCTTTAAGAATAAAAAACATATCCTGCGGTGTGGTGTAATTGTCCTTTCCCCTGTCGATCTCTTCAAATGCATATATTTTCCTGCGCAGTGTCGTGTCTTTCATTCCATGCTCTTTTGTAGATTTTTCGATTTCCTCCATTCCCGCAAGTTCAATCAACATATCCGTTGCGGTATTATCGGAGTCTATAATCATAAGCTCAATTAGTTTTGAGACTTTCCATTTAGAACCTGCTTTCCTGTTCTTCAAGACACCGGAACCGCCTACTTTGTGGGAATTCTTCAACACTACAACATCATCTTCCGTTATTTTTCCATCCCGTATTTGATTATAGACCTCCAGCATTATAGGAATTTTAATCAGGCTTGCAGATTCAAATACCTCGCCGGCATTTATCTCAATTCTTTCGCCTGTCCCCGTCTTGTATAAGACCAGCCCGACTTTGCCGGGGAATTTTTTTATTCTTTTCTCTAATTCTTTCTTAAGTTGTTTCATTTTTATTTTTCGTTTTTCAAGCTTTTGGGATTCATTATTAGCCCTTTTTGCCACAAAAGGATCGTTGTTGTGCGCGTCCTCTTCATCCGTCCTCTTTTTTTCTGTCCGGGAAGGAGTTGTCGTATTATGAGAACTTGAACTGCCGGCTAACCCCGTGGCATTGTTTAATATCTCTTCAGGACCGATAAGCCTGCCCTGCCTCCAGGGTTTTGATAATATGAATAAAGCAAACGAAATCGCAATAACAAGAATGACATAAACCAGAGCTTTATACCTTCCATCGGGCAATTTCGTCTCTTCAGATTTGTTTTTCATATAAGAAACCTTTCTAACTTGACAGATTATTATAATCTTGCAATTTTATCCATGTCCTGTTACCTGGATATAGCGTCCACTTCTCTGTCCTTCCCGGGTTTTTCCTCTATTATTATAAATATTTTTGAAGGAAGGCATACGATATATTCTCCAGGCTCGTCAATGGGTCCCATTCTTGTGCACCATTTATCGGGACATGTTGATTCTATAATCCTGACACGTCCATCGTTTACTTTTACCTTTACCGTGCCGCATTTTGTTTTAACATCGAACTTTGCACATTGAAGGGAATATACCTTTTTCCTGCCGTCCGCATATATAACAAGGCTCTTGCTTTCAACTTTTTTATGAAGAAAGATAAACGACAATATTATGCCGATGATTGATAGAAGGATTATAATTATATCATATTTCCTGAGTCCCAACGGTGATTTATCTCTTTCATGCAAAAGTCCTGGATCTCCATCTTGCTTAAGACCTTTGGATTCATCTGATTTAGTATTTGTTTTTCTATCTCAAACAAATATGCCCTTCCCTTTTGTTTATAATTTAGCAGTTTGTCATTGCAGGGAGGCGAGAAGCAAGAAATGAGGACTTCCATTTCCCATCTCCCTTTTCCCATCTCCCTTTTCCCACTTCCCGTATTGGCAGGGTTTCTAATGCTGAAATTGAATTTGTTAACAGGGAGAGGTTCGTTGTAATTATTCACCGCAAATAGATTTTACAAACTATATTTAACCAAATTAGTTTTGCCGTCAGAGATACATTTTACAATCGGAAATACGACCGTTGGTCTATAAATCCCTTGAACCCTCTGTGGTCTCTGTGGTCTTTGCGGTGAAAAAAATGCGAAATAATCCCGGAGTTTCAATGTATTTATAAAAGGGGAGCATATTGTATCTCAGAAGGAGGCAGAAATATGAAAAGGTTAATCACTCTTATACTTGTTTTGTCGTTTATTATTGTGGGAATATCGTCGCCTGCTTTGGCGGAATCAAAGGATGTGAAAGCTGTTGTGAAAGGAAATAACGAATTTGCTGTCGCTATTTACAAAAAACTCTGCTCCGGGAAGAAGGGAAACCTTTTTCTGTCACCATACAGCATTTCAACTGCGTTGGCGATGACATACGGCGGCGCGAGGGGAAATACGGAAATACAAATGGCAAAAGTACTCCATTTCACACTTCCACAAAACAAACTCCACCCGGCATATGGAAGCTTGATACATGGTCTTAATGAAAGGGGAAAAAAGGGAGATTACAAGTTAACCGTTGCAAACAGATTATGGGCGCAGGAAGGATACAAGTTCCTGAATTCCTTTTTGGTGTTGACTGAAAAATATTACGGGGCCGGGCTTCAATTACTTGACTTTCAAAATGCTCTGGAAAAATCACGAGTCACAATCAACACCTGGATTGAGAAAAAGACAAACGGAAAGATTGTGGATCTTATAAAGCGCGGAGCGGTAAATAAGATGACCAGGTTGGTTTTAACCAATGCCATATATTTTAAAGGTGAATGGCAGGACAAATTCATGAAAGAAGCTACAACAAAAGCTGATTTCCATGTTTCCGCCAAGAATAAGATAAAAGTCAATATGATGAGAAAGGTAGAGCATTTCAAATTTGCGAAATGCAAGGGGTTCAAGGTTGTTGAAATGCCATATAAGGGAAGGGATATTTCGATGATAGTCTTTCTCCCCGACAAAATTGACGGCATCAATTCCCTTGAGAAGTCGATGAATGCGGGAAATCTCGATAAATGGATTTCCAAACTGAAATATGAGCGTCTAAGGTTGTCATTTCCAAAATTCAAAGTTACATCCAGTTTTCTGCTTGGAAAAGCTTTAAAAGGGATGGGAATGCTCCTGCCGTTTTCCGGAGATGCAGATTTCTCCGGCATGACAAAACAGGAAACAGTTTTTATCTCCGAGGTCATTCACAAGACTTTCGTCAAAGTTGACGAAGCCGGCACAGAAGCCGCCGCCGCAACTGCCGTTATTATGGCAGGATCCGCCGCGCCCTCAAAGGAGCCTGAGGTGTTTAACGTCAATCGTCCATTTGTTTTCATGATAAGAGATAATAAGTCGGGAAGCATACTTTTTATGGGAAGAGTGATGAAACCCGATCCGGCGAAATAAACGGAGTAAAGGATAATGAATCCCATTTGAATTAAAGTAACTATTCTGAACCCACACTGCAGGAGAGGCTTCCAACCTCGATTCGCGGCTCAATTTCAGAGATAATTCTGCTCTGATCTCCTTTTTCTTGTTGTATCGAAAATTTCTAAAGGCAGTTCTTTTATTATCTTCTGATCAAGTTCACCTGATATTGCCTTGTCAATGTATATATTTATCCTGCCTTGATCTTCTTCTCTTATATCTATGAATTGAATTCCCGCAAGAAACTGTCCGTATGATGTCTCTTTCTGCCATGCAATTCTTGATGCTAAATAAATTGGTGTCTCATCGAAATCCAGCATGATCTTCATATTGATCTTTTTGTCGAATGGAAGGGGAAATGGATTGGAAATACGCATGCCCTGAGCGCTTAAATCAAGGGTCAATGTATGGAATTTGTCCGTCTTTGCCTCGATTTCCATTTCAACGGGCAATACCCGATTCAGACGATATGATCTGCGTTTCCCTTCCTGCGTGTGAACGCTCATGAATTCATCAATTGATTTGACAGTTTTTTCCGGAGGATTAAGAAATTGGATGCCAATTATGTTTGTGCCGCCAAACATTTTCTTTTTCCATACGCCCCTGACATCAGTGTCAAGAGGATCTTCCACATCAAGAGTTAGATTAATATGAAACTTGCAGTCAACGGGTAAGTCCAGATCCGTTGTTATTTTCATGCCGCCCTTTGATATGTCAACAATGTAAAAGTATATCGGTACAACATCAAGTCCTTCGCCAATCAGACCACTGAATATTTTATTAAGCTTTAAAGCTTTACGTACCGACTTGCGACGTTCCTGCGTAACCTCTCCACTCGAATCCCGGACTACCGCCGGAGCTTTCCCGGATTCTGACTCTTCAGGTCTAACTTCTTTCTGGGTAATACCAATTATAGGAGAATTTTTCTGGATTATCTCTTCTGACATGGGAACACCTCTTGAAATTAATGACTTTATTTATCTTTGATATTCATCAGCAAAATCCTTTCCCGATAGGGAAATTAGGAATTTTACCTCTGAGGAAATTAGGAAATCAGGAAAACGGAATATGGATAGCGGATCGCGCAGGACTGATGTTTTTTTTTACAAAGAATTTCAGAGAATTGATAAAGTAGCCCGAATCTGTAGGAGGGATGTCCTCATCCCGATAAACGAAGGCAGAATCTCTGGTAGCGGAGGTTTTCAAACCTCCCATGAGAATAACCCCCGGGATTTATCCGGAGGAAGAAGGGAATACACACAACCCTCGCTGCTTCAGACGCTTCAGCGTCTTCCCGGAAGGAAAACAGAGATCTCGCCTCTCAATTCCCACTTCCCACTTCTCATAATACCGATACCACCGAACCCAGCGGTTAATTATTGCTCTGGCATGAAATAATAATCGCATATATTTCATCTATAATAAGTATGAGGTAAAAAGAAGGTGAATATATGTAATTAGAGTTTGTTTACCATGGGAAGAAAATTTGTTATAATGGGGAAAAGGGATGATTGGAATTGAAACAGGCGCAAAAACATGACATAGACGAGGTTATTCTGGAGAAATACAAGATCCTCGACTTCCTCGGAGAGGGCGGGCTTGCCTATAATTACCTGGCAAGAATGCTGAAGCCTCCTTATATCAGAGTTGTTATAAAGCAGACCAAGCGAAAACAAGAGTTGGATGGGGAGATTTCCGAAGATCGCTTTCAGATGGAAAGGGAATACAGACTCCTCTCAGAGTTAGATCACCCGGGAATACCAAGAGTTTTTGAAATGTTTGAAATCGATAATATCCTGTATTTTGCCAGAGAATATCGTGAGGGCACGCTATTCACCGATCTTATAGAAGAGGGAATGAAACCTGCCGCTATTGAGAGCGCCGCCTGGCATATTCTGAATCTGCTTGATTATCTTCACGACAGGGGAATTGTTTATCGCGACCTGAAACCCTCAAATTTTCTCCTGGATAACGATGACAGGGTTTTCCTTTTTGATTTTGGAACGGCAAGGTTTCACAAGCCCGGCAAGGAGAAGGACACAATAGCACTTGGGACTCCAGGCTTCGCCGCGCCGGAGCAATATGGAGCAAGGCAGACGAAAACAACCGCGGATATATATAGCTTTGGGGCAGTTCTTTATTATATGATAACAGGCGATAACCCGGAGAAGAGACCTTTTGAAATCGGGAGCGAAAAAAATCTTGAACAGAAGATTTCTGAACTCCATTTAAGGTCTGTATTGAAAAAATGCCTTGAGCTTGATCCTGAAAAAAGATACAACAGCATATACCAGTTACGCACGGGGCTGAAAAACAATAAAACTCTCGGAAAACCTCGTTTGGTTTATATGAATGTATGGAGTGGCAACAAACAAAGGTTTGGCTTCAGTAGGTTGAAAATTAAATCGAGTGCCGTATTGGTTCTGTTTGCACTTTTCCTGCTTTTCTGGCCTATCCTGTCGGAATTCACAAAAAAAACCCCGTCGAAGATCCCGCCTCCTGATTCACAATATTCCCAAGAGAAGTTAAAAGATGCTGACAAATTAGTAAGCATGGGAGTTGAATATGCCAATAAACATCAGTGGGATAAAGCGTTAAAATATTTTGAAATGGCGGCGGAAAAAGATCCAAAATCAGCCAATGTCAGGTACAAACGCGGAGTCGCCCTCTATTATACAGGGAATTTCCAAAAGGCAATCAAGGATTTTGATTTTGTCATAGAAAAAAGCCCCGGGTTTGAATGGGCTTATGCATACAGGGGTTTGTGCAAGGATAACCTGGGAGAAATGGAGTCAGCGATTTCAGACCTTGATAATGCGTTGAAAATTAAAAGCTGGCCCAATGGATATATGTTCAGGGGTATAGTCTATTCTCACATGGAAGAATATGAAAAGGCGATAGCAGATCTCGAATATGCAAAGAAGCTTGAACCAAAGCTTGAAGCGGCATATTCCAACCTTGCTCTTGTTTATTTATATATGGGTGAATATGAAAAAGCCCGGAAAAACATTGACACATCAATCAATCTTGCCCCAAGGTTTCATTTTAACTATATGCTCAGGGGTTGGCTCGATATCTTCGAGGGTAAGGAAAAAGAAGCGGTCGCCGAGTTGGAGCAGGCGCTTTACCTCAAGGATAATTATTCCGATCCACATTGCGCCCTGGGTTTCCTTGCAATGGCGAAAGGTGAGGAAGTAACGGGATTATATCACCTGAACAAGGCGATTTCCAGGTGTCCGGAAAATTCCGATCCCTACTACGTCAAGGCTTTGTATTACCATGAACGAGGTGACAAGGACAAGGTTTCTCAAGATATCCAAAGAGCTGTTTCACTGGATAAAAATCAGGCAGGGAAGCTGTGGTTTGAATCGGCGGCAAAACATGCAAAATGGGAGCCGGCAAGAAAAACCGCAAGAGAAATAGTCAAGCTTATTAATCAAAATAATAATACTAAAAAGACATTTTAAATGAAGAATAAAAACAACTCTCTTTTTTCATCAATATATATTCTTGTAGGTGTAGCCAATTTTTTTATTATGACAGGAAGTCAGATGATTAATATTCTCTATCCCCTGAAGCTTCAGGATATGGGGAAAGACGATACGCAGATTGGGTACATTATGGGGATTTTTGCTGTTGCGGGATTCATTTCAAGGTTCGTTGCAGGGCACAGGATTGACAAAATGGGCAGGCTTTTTTTTATCAGGCTGGGAGCGTCACTTTTAGTTTTATGTGCGTTTCTATACTCAATGCCCATTACAAATGATTTCTATATAATGTTTATCAGGATTATTCACGGATTTGCCTGGGGAATATATTTCGTTGCAATTTTTACCTGGATCGCGGATTATGCGCCTGAAGGCAGGATGGCGGAAGCAATAGGGATTTTTGGAATCTCCGGACTTCTGACAATAGCATCTGGCCCCTACCTGGGTGAGTTAGTTCTAAGACATACATCGAATAACTTCGTGATACTGTTTATGTCAGCATCTGTAGTAGTATTGACGGGAATTATTCTCTATGACAGGGTTAAAGATATAAATGCGGGGGAAGCTGTTAAGCTGGACGGAGGCATGAAAGAGGTTCTTAAAAACAGAAAAATCTATCCGGCTCTTTTCATATCTATCTTGTTTGGTCTCGGTATATCTCTCATATATACTTTCATGGCTCCATTCGCCAGGGAGGTCAAAATCGGGACTGTTGCACCTTTCTTTACAGCATATACAGTTGGGGCTATAATCTTCAGACTCTTTTCAGGAAAAATTTCCGACATGAAGGGAAGAGCCTCGATGATAATTCCCGCTCTTCTTCTTATTTCAATTACCCAGTCATATTTATTCAGAATGGACAGTGTCACATCATCAATCATAATGGGCTTCCTGCTGGGAAACGCTCATGGCATGAGCTACCCGGCATTAAATGCATTTATATTTGACATTGTGGGAAAGGAGCGGCGAGGCGCAGGAATGGGACTTTTTACCGCATCAGTTGATATCGGGTACTTTATCGGTTGTTTTCTTTTTGGATATATCGCCGATTGCGGCGGGTTCGGATATATGTATTCGGTATCATCAATTGTAATAATGTCGGGGCTTCTTATATTCATGATCTGGGTAGAAATGATGAGAAAGGATGTTTCCCGGGACCATTGAATTTTGGTAATTATTCAGACCACCCCACTATTTGGGTAGAGGCTGGTCTCCCGACCAGCCTGGGAACGGCATGAAATCGGGGTTGGGAAACCCCTCCTACAGAATGGGTCTGAATACATAAGAATTTTGTGTGTGATATTTATGAAGTTTATAAAAAAATTATTTGAATCAATTGAGCTTGTTTTTATTGGATTTGGAAACCTCTTTTACAACCTGGGGTTGACGCTTTATGAAACTTTCCTTTTTGGCTCAAAATCCTGGTGGTGGAAAATAAGATTTCAATATTTTGTCAATTATATATTTTCCCGGACAAACTGGATTGTCAGGAGAGAGAGCGGCGAGTTCGATTATCCCGAGGAGAATTTCATATATGGCGAGACTCCCTGTTTTACTATAAAACAGATTCTTGAAGCAATTGATTGTCAACCGGGGGATCTTTTTATTGACCTGGGTTGTGGAAGGGGCTTGACTGTCTTTTATTCTCATTTCCTTAAAGATATGTCCGCCCACGGCTACGAGATTTTGCCGGCTTTTGTAAGGAAAGCAAGAAAAATTGCCAATTCAATTGGGGATAAGAATATAAAGTTTTTCGAGAAGGATATCCTGACAGCAGACTTGTCAAGTGCAAAGATTATTTATATCGCCGGAACGACATTTCCCGAGGATTTCATTCAAAAGCTGAACCAAAAATTGAGGGATGCGCCGCCGGGATGTCATATTGTCACCCTTTCTTATAATCTCCCTAATAAATATTTCAATCTATATCGTGAAATGGTTTTGTATTTTACCTGGGGAAAATCTCATGTTTATTTTCATAAAAGAAGAGACAAAAAGACGGTTGCAAAAAGGGAAAGAACTCAATAAAACGAATTTTATAAAGTTAATTAAAATATAAAGGGGTTTTATATGAAAATCCTCAGAATAAAAATAATCGTAATCGCGATGTTTTCGATTCTCTTTTTTATAGCAGGTGGAGAAATTGCCCGTTCCCAGACCTCTGAGAGGGCTATTCTAAAATTGAACCGCACAGATTCTACGCTGTATCCCACTAATTTTCTCAACATAACGACCATCGGCAAGGAAGGTAAGCCTATCGAGGGGTTGAAATCTGAGAATTTTCAGGTCTTCGAGGATGGCAAGGAGCAAAAAGTCCTCGATGTCGTCCAATCCGACGAAAAAGGCACAGCGATAAACGTGGCGCTTGTGATAGACACAAGCGGAAGCATGAATCCCGCCATGGAGGATACAAAAAAAGCGGCGACCGCATTCCTGGAATATCTTTCACCTCAGGACAAAGTGGCGATAATCAGCTTCTCCAATATATATACCCTGCAGTGTGATTTCACCGGCGACAGGGAAATATTGAAATCGGCAATAAAAGAATTGAAGCCTCGCGGAGGAACCGGACTTTATTATTCCGTTCATCAAACCCTGGGGATTTTTGACAAGGTTGAAGAGGGAAACAGGGCGATTATTGTCCTGACCGACGGCAGAAATAATATGCCCGGCTCGATAGAGCAGTGTATCGATAAAAGCAGGTTTAACGGCGTTCCTGTATTTACAATCGGACTGGGACCGATGGTGGATAAAGCTTCACTCTCGCACCTTGCATCGGAAACCGGGGGGATATTCAGATTCGCGCCCACATCAAGCGAGTTGGAGGAAATATACAAATCTCTTGCAAACCAATTGAAAAAGCAGTACTGGGTCAAATATAAAGCATCGCCACAGCACTGGCCAAAAACCCAAGTAAAAGCATCGGTAAAATTACAGAAAGTCCCCGGAGCGGCGGGTCTGGAAAGCCTCCTGACTTACGTGGTCCCCCTGCAATGGTGGAAGCTTATTACAGCATACATACTAATCGAACTCGCTCTAATTTTCCTCACATATTTCCTGTTCAAGCTATTCTGGAGAAAAATGAACATGGACCCCGTAGCGGCAACAAGACTGTCAATTATTATCCTGATGGTACTTACGATAGTATGGTTCACTTTGATGTTTGTACGGTTTGTACCAATCTGGCTTTTCCTCCTGATAGCTTTCGGACAATTAATAATACTGTTCATTCCCATAAAGCTGATGGCGAAGTGAAGGGATGGGTAATTATTCAGTCCCCCGGGATTTCTTGTCATTCTGAGCGGAATACGAAAGATTTGCTTTACTCCGATGACTTTCTCAAAGACGGGATTTTCTTGTGTCCAGGGATTGACATAGCGAAGCTTGCTATAATGTAGTAGGATATTTCAGGTGGAAGTAAAAAGTGGCTA
>JAIORV010000118.1 GCA_021107945.1 Vulcanimicrobiota bacterium
TTCAATAAAAGTAACTATTCAATAAAAGTAACTATTCAATAAAAGTAACTATTCAGCAAAAGTAACTATTCAGCCCCTTTTTGTGGGGGGTTTCTAAACTACGATTTCACAACGTTTTAGGCTAGTCGGGAGACCAGTTTCTACCCAAATTTCATGTAATTAATAATTGTCTGAAGTGTTAACTTCATTTAAACTCTGCGTCCTCTGCCTCCCCTGCGTTCTCTGCGGTGAATAGTTACCAATAAAATTTATTTCTCGGGAGTGAATTTTATGAGTTTTAAACGAATGTCCATTGTCATTCCCCTGCTGGTTGTTTTTTTATTTGTAAAATCCCTGGTGTTCTCGGCGGAAAAAACACCGGAGCAGGTGTATGAGAGCTATTTATTTCATGTAAGAAAGGGTGACTTCAGGCAAATGCTTTCTTACCTGGCACGCCCTCTTCGCTCCGGGTTTGAGAAGCTCGATGCAAGTCAGCAAGAAGGAGCAGTGAAGCGACTCCAGGATTTGGTGCCGATAAATTATAAAATCATTGACAGGCATGTATCGGCTAACCGGGCGGTTCTGGTATTCAGGGGCAAGGCAAAAAATCTCAAGACAGGTAAGTATGTAACAAGGGGAAAATGCTCGTTTGTAAAAGAGAACGGCAAATGGAAAATAAGCAGGGAATACTGGAGGTAGTAAAAATGAAAAAAGTGATTTACGTTTTTATTTTTGTTTTGTTGATTTCTGTTGGAACAACTAACTTTGCAAGAGCGGCACAGACACCGGCGCAGGTTTTCGAGAGTTATTATAAGGCGGTTAAAGCCGGAAATTTTGAATCAATGATTTCATATCTTGCTTCAAAACTACAGGAGAAAGCGAAGCAGGTTCCACAGGAGCAGAAAAGTAAATTTGTTCAATTTCAGGAAAAGTTACTCCCTTCAACATATACCATAGGAAAAACTGATATCAACGGCAACTATGCAACGGTACACCTGAAAGGAAAGGTGGTACACCCCAGAACTGGAGAAGAAAGGAGTTTTGGAAGAGTCTATCTTTTAAAAGAGTCCGGTGCGTGGAAGATATTTAAATTCAACTGGAAAAAGAATGAGTCTGACTTTAAGAAATAACAGAAACGGCAGAAGTTATGAAGAAAGAAAAAAACAATCTCAAAAGTATAATGATTCTGGGCATTCTTGCCATTATCCTTATAGGGGTGGGATATGTGATTTGTTCATATGTATTCAATCTTGGCAAGAAAGCACCTCCATCCGCTCTCCCGGCGGTATCTCCCGAAGAGACATTTGACAATTATATAAAGGCGACAAAAACGGCCGATGTAACAAAAATACGTCATTTTATCAGCAGTCAGCACCAGCATGAATTCGATAAACTTGACGAAAAGCAGATGAAAGCAAGGGGCGAGTTCATCAAAAACACCGCTCCCACAAAATATAAAACAACAGGTCGGAAAATCATGCACGATAAGGCAATGCTTTTGCTGGAGGGTAACGCGAAGAGTTTTATTGAGGGATCCTCTGCAAAATACGGCAAGGTAATATTCCATCTTGAATCGGGAAAATGGAAAATTTATAAGCTTCATTGGGCTGACAAACCTGAGAGTTTGCCAAAAAAATAGTTGCTATTCACCGCAGACGCGGAGTTTTGGAAAATTGACACTTTAAATAATATACTAATTAAATAGAATCTAAGTAGATTCCGGCCTCTTGACCAACTTGAAACATTGCGAAATCGAGATTTGAAATTTCTCCCCCTGAAAAGAGGCTGAATAGATATAAAAATTAAATATTTATGTTATATTATATAGGTGTTGTAACCATTTAATCCCCTTAATCCCCTTATCACAGAAATAACATTCCGCAATAAATGTAGGAGTGGCATCCTGCCACGACAAGAAAATAACATTTCTCAATAAACGTAGTGGTGACATCCCATCACAAATATAAAGGTTGTCTGTTTCTCCCGCCTGTAGTTATACGGAGAATAAAAGATCGGAATCCCCGGAGTTGATCTGAGTTGTTCAAAAAGGGTCTTTACCTCAAATGGCCTAAAAAAAGATTATTCCACTTTCGCTGGAAAATTATTCACAGCGTAATTTTGATAGTTCTTCTTATACATCTTGCCGTAATAGTGATAATAAAAAATATTATAACTCAGTCAGTTCCGACACAGAGGGTTCTCAGGGTAAATATTGACATGGTAAAGCCCGGGGATTTCAGAATATTAAAAGCTAAAGAAAAGGTGAATTTTCTTAAAAAAAAGAAGCTGACCCCGGAAACCGATAAGAAAAAAGTAAAAACTTCTGACAGAGGGCAGAAAAAAAAGGACTCCCGCGATTCACACAAAGCGAGATCCCTGTCCAAAAAGGCGGATGCTCAGAAGATAGAACAGAAAGTCAAAATATCCCTTCCCGGTGCAGATTATCCACAGGTGCAGTCGATTCCCGGGGGAAAGATCCAGAGAATTTCACCTACTGGAAGACCCGGGGGGTCCTATGATGAATACAGGATAACATATACACCTCGAAGTGAAGGGACCGGTGGCAACTCCCGGGGAAGAAGCGACGGTCAAGGACTCCCGGGACCCGAAGGAGAGCGGGAAATCCCCTGGGTTTTATGGGATTACAAATTCAAGGTCGGTAGAACAGTCAATTATCCCATGACAATCCAGGAATCATTCAAGTATTACCTGGCTGCAAGGGACGCGGATCCTTTCCTCGTGGGGGCTGTGGTGCCTTTTTCCCGGGAAGTGGACAAACTTGGAGTGGGCAGTGTCCGATTTATTGTAACAATCCCCGCTGTTGACAACCAGCCTGAGGAAGGAGTTCATCCCATTGATATTAAAGTACTTGAAGTCAATCCGAGAAATCCCGATATGCGTGAAGAAATGGAGAAAATCGCAATTGTCTGCGTGCAGCGATCTCTCTGGTACCCGGCAAAGATGGGTGGTCAGACCGTAACAAAAGATGTCGAATTCACACTGCGTTTTTATGGAAAAGAAGGAAAGAAGAACTGAGGTGGAAATTTAATGCCCCTCCCCCCGGAATTATATATCGAAAAACCTACCAGGGGCTTTAAATGGGACACTTTACACAATATGATTGTAATTGTGCTCCTGTTGCATGTTGCCGCTTTTCTTTTTCTCGGATATATGATCCCGGGATTGCCCGTGCCCGCAATGATAGTCTATGACATCGGCCTTGTCAAAGGAGCGGGCAGAAAGGGTGGAGCCAGGAAAAGGTCAATGGAAAATGGGCAGAAAAAAAAGGTTTCCAAAAAAGAGAAACAGGTGAAGGTAACAAAATCCACCAGTGTAAAAAAGAAGAAAACATCTAATGTAGTAGCCCTCAAGGCAATGTTACCGCAAGATAATTATGCCAAACACAGACAAGTCAGAGAGAATAGAAACAAAGGTAACCAGGGAGCCATAACCTCCGGCAAGAGACCGGGGAGCGGTGGAAAAGGTGAGCAGGGAGCCGGCAGGTCTGATAGCGGCAAGGGAAAGGGAGGGTCCGGGTATGGAGTTCTGATCGGTTATCCGTACAACCTCCTTCCACAGCGATATGACTCGGACAGTCTTCTCGAGGAGAGAAGAAAGTATTTCAATTCAACCAGATCTCGTCCACTGCTTGTCCGGGCTCCGATGCCGGGAAAAAATTCCCTTCGTGGAATGGGATATTCAAAAGTTAAAGTCAAGCTGTTGATCTCTGAAGTTGAAAACTTCCCCAACACCGGGATAAGACCGGATAGTGTGGTTATTATTGACATCGAAACAAAGAAAACCGGTCGCATAGATGCACACAGGGAAATTGTCATGGATATGCTGAATAATTCCTCATGGTATCCGGCAAGACGAGAGGGAAAAGTGATACAGGAATATATCACATTTTTTGTTTATGTATATGGGACGGACGACGGATGAGGGAATACGGACGACGGACGACAGAATCCCCTTTCCCTTTTCCCCTTTCCCCTTTCTTTTTACCACGAAGCCACGGAGTTCACGAAGAAAATAAAAGAATTTATCTACTCTGTGTCCTTCGTGCCATCGTGGTGTAACAAATAATCTCCCTTTCCCCTTTCCCCTTCTCCCTTCTCCCGTTTCCCGCTTCCCATTTCCCATGTGGGAGGGATTACTGTGTGTTTGAAGAAGATTGAGAGGCAATTTTTATTAAGAAATTCATATATCCTTTAGCGGGAATGTTTTACTCCCGGTAGCTATTAAGGACTTTGTGGTTTTAGCGGTGGGATTATCGGAGTTATTTAGACTCAAAATATTTTAATAATTATCGAAAAGATATCAAGTTCACTAATCTGGAGGAGAAGCTGTGGCACAGGTACGATTTGATGAAGTTAATAAAATTTTTCAGGGTACCGCTCCCGTAAAAAAGAAATGGTGGGAATTCTGGAGGTCCGGCAAAAGACCCAACGAGGTTCATGTTGTAAAAGGAGTGTCGATGAATATCTCCGATGGTGAATTCCTTGTTCTTGTGGGCCCGTCGGGTTGTGGAAAATCTACTACTCTGCGTATGTTAGCAGGGCTTGAGGAGGTCACATCAGGCGAGATATTCATTGATGATTGCATGGTAAATGATATTACTCCCAAGGACAGGGATATTGCAATGGTCTTTCAAAATTACGCTCTTTATCCTCACATGAATGTTTATGAAAACATGGCATTTGGTCTTCGTTTGAGAAAGTTCCAGAATAATGAGATAGAGAAGAGGGTAAATAAAACGGCAAAACTCCTGGGCATACAGAACCTTCTGAATCGGAAGCCCAAGGAGTTGTCCGGCGGACAGCGTCAGAGAGTGGCAATGGGCAGAGCGATTGTGAGAGAGCCCAAGGTCTTCCTCATGGATGAGCCGCTTTCAAACCTGGATGCCAAATTGAGGGTTCAAATGAGGGCTGAGCTTCAGAAGCTTCACCATCGGCTTGGTATTACCACCATCTATGTAACCCATGATCAGGTGGAAGCAATGACCCTGGGAAACCGGATCGCACTTTTAAATCATGGAGTCATACAGCAGTTGGATACTCCCCTGGAACTTTACAATCATCCTTCCAATAAATTTGTTGCCGGTTTTATCGGTAGTCCTTCCATGAATTTTGTCGATGCCACGATTCTGGAAGAAGACGGGGAAGTTTATGTGAAGACATCGGATTTCAAGTTGAAAATTCACGGCGAGCATGGTAATCGTCTCCGCCCCTTCATAGATAAAGAAGTGATTATGGGCATAAGACCCGAGGATATAGCTGATGAGAAATTTTTACAGAAAAAGCCCGAAGAGGAGAACACTTTTGATGCAATGGTTGAAGTGCAGGAACCCCTCGGAGCGGAGATTATTCTTTACATCAAGCTGGGAGAGGAATCTCTTATAGCACGGGTCAACCCACAAACGGGTGCAAAAGTGGGGGAGAAATTAAGAGTTGTATTCGATACTGAAAAGGTGCAAATTTTTGACAGGGAAACGGAAATAAACTTGATCGTCGCAGAGGAGTAGTTTTTGATTTGGGAGAGCGCAAGGACGAAGTCCCTGGTGAAAAAGTTCAAGGAATTTTTGCCAGGTTTGATTTTAATGAGATTGCCCCCCGCATATCTCACGGGGCAGATTTATTCCTCAATCGATCCAGGTAGTATTTATTATTTTTTTTGCTTTTCTACCTTGCCCTCATCTCCGGGAATGACTGAGTGGAAATAAACAATGATATCTTTATTGAAAAAAGGTTTAATCGGAAATGAGTTTTTAGATATTATAGGAGGAAAAGGAACATAGGTAGAATTAATTGAAATCTATAGGTAGTCCGGGAGGAGTCGGTTTTGATATTATTTATCGGCTTTTAGTGGGTTATTCAAAATCCGGACAGTTTTGAACTTTCCTCACGTGAGGTTATACATATCTCGATTGTTTTTGTGGTTCGGAGCACAAAAGCGGAATAAAGGATCGGTTTATGATTTGCCCTATTTGTGGCACAAGCAACAAAGAAGACACTGTAAAGTGCACGAAATGCGGACTTATACTTTCTCCGGGTAAAATAGGCGCGCTCAGAAAAGCGGAGGAGAACCTCAGAACTAGTAAGAAAAAAAAGGTGTCCTCTCGCTCATTTCCTATGTACCTTGGCAAAGGCAGGTATTTGGTGAAGAAGAAGCTGGCCTCCGGGGGAATGAGTCGCGTGCTTCTTGCTAAAGATTCAAAAATGGACTGCTTTGTTGTGGTCAAGGAAATGCTTCCCTTTTTTCAAGATGACAAGGACGCCGAATACCTTGTAAATCGATTCCAGGAAGAGGCAAAACTTCTCTATAGGCTTGATCATCCAAGGCTCCCGAAGGTAAAGGATTATTTCACCGAGGAAGACCGTCTTTACTTCATCATGCAATATATTGACGGCAAGACCCTGGCAAAGATTGCCCTCAATAGACCCGGGCAGAGAATAAAAATGGAAGAGGGACTGAAGTGGATGATGGAAGTAATAGAGATTCTTTCATATCTCCACAACCAGGATCCGCCGGTAATACATAGGGATATTAAACCGCATAATATCATGCTTGATAAAAGCAAGAGAATATACCTTGTCGATTTCGGAATCGCCAGGGAAGTAACAGGGCAAGCGGGAACGGGTACAACAGTGGGGACATTCGGTTATGCCTCACCGGAGCACTTTACAGGGAAATTCCTCTTCTCTTCCGACCTTTACAGTCTTGGGGCTACATTCCATATGCTGCTTTCGGGGTCGGATCCCAGGGAAAGACCGCCTTTTGAATTTCCACCTTTGTCTGAATACAGGAATGATATACCTCCGGGACTGGAGGAGATTTTCAACAGGCTTCTGCAAAAAGATAGAAAAAAAAGGTACAGGACAGTCAATGAATTAAAGAAAGATTATTATACAATACTCTCGGGGGTTCATCGGAGAAAGGGAAAAACGAGAAAGAAGAGAGTGGGAGTGTCGCCTGATAGTGGTACAATAAGATTGCAGAAAGAAAAAATGATACCCCTTGAATATAACACTTCAGGGGTGGAGATATTATCCAGGAATCCGGACATTGAAAAAGAAGATGAAAAAAGACACTTACCGTTATTTACTCCAAGATCCCCTATCGTAACAAAAGCAAGAAGGGTAACTAAAATAAAAGGGAAGAAAAAGGAAAAAAACAGTGAGGAAATCCTTGAGGAAATTCTTAAAAAACAGAAAGAAAAGAAGGAGGCTTTGGCAGAGGAATCAAAGACCGAGGGATTTGCAGAAAAGATAAAGCCACATCTCATTCCGCTTATTCTTATAGGATTGGTAATACTTGCCTCAATGGGATTTATAATGTTTTATGTCTGGAAATCCTTTATTGCCGCCAAGAAAGAAAGGATCGAATACCAGGTTAAAGCATATTCGAAATCTGAAAAGGCGATATTTAAGATGAAAGATATTCTCAAGAATACAAAATATAAGCCTTCCACTCAAAAAGTTAAGAAATATATCAAGAAAAAAAGCGGGTTCAGGGTTTATCAAACATTTAAAGATCAGGATGCCGCCCGCAGAATTGCTAAATACCTCAGCTCAAAGGGTATTACGACAAAGGTAATTGAGGATCCCGATGAGGGTATTATTGTTCGCCTTGGAGGAACGTTCAGGACCAGGAGGGAAGCGCAAAGATATGCAAACAGGGCGCAAGGAGTTATGCCTCTTATTTTCAAGGTAAGTTATAATTACCACAAGATTCCATATACAACCTATAGGCTCACTCTGTCAGGAATTGCTACGAAGGAAGAAGCTAAAAAAATTAAAAAAGAATTTTCCAAACTCACCCACCAGATAGTGATTGAAGAAAAAGTCATTAAAGAATGAGGTTTATTATATGCCTGGTGCAGAATTCAATACTTTACAATCAAGATTTCACCTCATAAAGTTTATGGAAAAGGTAGTTGGAACTTTCGTGGGAACCAGCAACCAGATTGCTCTTATGGGAAAAAAGATGACCGTGGGACGCTCATCAAGATGTGATATAATTATTAATGACGAAAAGATTGAAGACAGAAACACAACTTTCTTCATAGAAAGCGATTTGGTTAGTGTTATTGACCTTGATTCCGTCAGTGGAACATTCGTAAACGGTATGCGAATAAGGGGAAGGAACAAGCTCGATCATATGGATCAGGTCGTCATCGGAAACTCCAAATTCCTTTTCGTTGATAGATCATATCCATTCGATCCGGCCGTGTTGGAAGACTATTTTAACGATACACTGCCCGATATAAAAAGCAATTATGAGTATAAATTGAAACAGGAAACCATGATAGGTCTCCACTCCGGGAAACTCACTCCGGGGATGTTTAACGCAAGGGGAAATGAAATATTACAGATACTCGAGGACATAGTATCGGGAAACTCACTGCCCGAATTGCTTGAAAAAATAATCGACTTCCTCTTCAGACAGTTCCCTGTTGACAGGGGATTCATACTGCTGCTCAACCCACAGACAAAGGAGCTTGCCCCGGTAGCTACAAGATCAAGCGTTAAGACACTTGAGAAGAAGGGCAGACTCGCCATCAGTAAAACACTCATCAAGAAAGTCATGAAGGAGCAAACTGCAATACTCATTTGTGACATGGGAGGAATCGACTCGAAAGATAAAACAAAGAGTATGCTGTTTCATGGCTTCACATCGGTAATGGTAGCTCCCATTATTTTTAATGGCGAGATAATGGGAATTCTTCAACTTGATACAATCGAACACAACCACAGGTTGTCGGAAGATGACCTTGAGAAATTACAGGTTTATACAAATGTGATAGCACTTGCTATTGGAAACGCCAGGATGAGAGAGCAACTCTGGGAAGAGGAGCATAAAAGACAGGCGTTGTCCAGGTATTTACCCAGAAAATTAATTGAACAGGTGCTTGTTGACGAGACATTAATTCCACCCGAGGGAGCACAGTGCGAGGTTGCGGTCTTCTTTGCCGATATAAGGGGATTCTCGACAATGTGCGGCCGACTCCCGCCAAGGGATATAATAGAAATTCTCAACGAATATTACAACGAAGTCAGTGACTGTATCTTTGAATATTCGGGGATGATTAATCAATTTGTAGGAGATGAGATCATGGCGATCTTCGGAGGACCGTGGATCTCTGACCGGGACTTCAACCCTGTGGACGCCGCAGTTCAAGCTTCAAAGGACGTCATAAGGCAGATTTGCAAGATGAACGTGGAGAGACACGAGACCGGAAAGGAAACTATCTTTATTGGGGCAGGGATCGATTACGGCAGTGTGATAATCGGAAACCTGGGAAGCTCCAAGAAATTTGAATTCACTGCAATAGGAAACACGGTTGTCATAGCAAGCAGGCTCTGCTCTGCAGCAAAAGAAAGCCAGATATTAATATCCGACAGAGTGAAGGACAAAGCTTCCAGGGAATTCACAATGGAAAAGATAGAACCCATAATTGCAAAAAATGTCAAGGATCCAATCGAAGCCTACAGAGTTTTTTGGAATAGGTGATATATGTTCAAAAACATTCGTAGCAAATTAATCCTTTCTTATATCCTGCTCATTGTTATATCCATGACGCTAACAGTCCTGTTCCTGCACTGGTCGATGAAGAACACGCTTGAAAAAGAGCTTGTCAAACAAGTAAAATATCAGTGCAAGACATATTCCGACCTCATATATTCGAGGATAACGGGACCCGAGGATTTCGCTTCCAGGGCAAAAGAAGTAGTAAGCGAATTTGTCCCGGGGAAAAATTACGGACTTACCGTTTATAACATAAAGGGGCAAACACTTGCCGGATCGCATGAGGGAAAAACGGAACTGCCGCCGGACGCATTGATCAAACTAAAAGCCGGGAAAGCAATACACTGGTATGAAAGCGTCAATGGCGATCGGATGCTCCATGTAGCCACACCTATAAGCAGTTTTGGAAGCGAATCCACCACCGACGGTTATCTGGGAATAATCGATCTCGCCACCCCCCTGGCGCAGATTGACTCAACATATCAGGGTCTTAGAAATCAACTCCTGATTGCCATTGCGATATCAGTTGCGTTAACTCTTCTTATCTCTCTCATCCTTGCCCAGACTCTCACGAAACCGATATCTCAGATTGAAAAAGTTACGGGTCACATAGCGGAGGGTAATTTTTCCACAAGGGTTGACTATGGGGGACAGGATGAAATCAGGTCTCTTGCAGACACAATCAATTATATGTCGGCGAAAATCGAGGCCAATATCGAGGAAATACTTGGTGAGAAAAATAAAATGAATGCCCTTCTTTCCGCCATGCCCGAGGGAGTGATCGCTCTGGACAGAAACGGCGAGATTCGCTTCCTTAACAGCGCAGCGTACAAATTTCTGATCATTAATAATGATGAAGTGGTTACAGGTAGAAAACTGTTTGACACCTGGAAGGAAAAAGAAGTTGAGGAGTTTTTCAGGGAAGGCGTTGATAAGGCCGGGATATATATGAGGGAAATTGCAATTCCCCCGAGAATCCTGAAACTATACCTGGTTCCATTTGGTGAGCGGGAACATGCCGTATCGGGAATGATGATGATAATAAGGGATATCACGGATTTACGACGCCTTGAAGAAACAAGAACAAGGTTTCTAAGCAGTATATCACATGAACTCAGAACGCCGCTCACAATAATAAAGGGCTTCATACATACGATAATAGATGAACCGCCCATCGCCCAAAATAAACAGACTTCCGATGCACTTCATATAATGGACGGAGAGACTGACAGGCTCACCAGACTTGTTAACGAGCTAATGGAATTGTCACGTCTTCGCAGTAAAAAACTTACATTCGAGATGGAGACTCTCAGGGCGGATAAAATTGTGGAGAGTACAGTTCAGTCCATGAAAAATAATGCCGAAAGAATGAATATATCGATTGAATTACATAATAACGCCGGTGAAGCTGAAATACTCGGAGACCACGACAGGCTCAAACAGGTGGTCATAAATCTCATCGACAATGCTATAAAATACACGCCGGGCAAGGGCAAGGTAACGGTCAGGACTCATATTAAAGATAATCGCTGGATCCTGGATGTTGAGGATACGGGAATGGGAATATCAAAAGATGAATTGCCTTTCCTCTTCGAGAGATTTTTCAGAACCAAGGACAGAAATAAGAAAAAATATATAAAGGGAACCGGCCTGGGCATGGCAATAGTTAAGGAAATTGTTGACGCCCACAATGGCAAGATTACAGTTGACAGTGTCGAGGGTAAAGGAACGAAAATTCATATATCGATTCCCCTGGAGAGGGCGGATAACGGATAGATATTCCTTTTCTTATACCAGGATAAAAGACCTGATCGGAACAAAATTAATTGTAATTACCAAAAACCAGGAGGTAAAAATATGGCTGTATATGAAATAAGGCATCCCCTTGTGAAACATAATCTGACAAAATTGAGAGACCGACGAACCGATTATATGGATTTTCGCAGGTTAGTTTCAAGTCTTTCAATATTTATGGTATATGAAGCTTTGAGGGATATTAATCTATCGGAGGTGGATATTATAACCCCGATGGAACCAACAAAGGGTAAGTCAATTGATGAGAAATCGATTAATTTTTTCCCGGTTATCAGGGCTGGGCTTGCAATGACAGACGGCGCCTTAATGGTTGTACCCGGCGCAAGAGTGGGACATTTTGGAATTTTCAGAAATGAGGAGTCCCTTGAGCCTGTTGAGTATTATCGCAAATTTCCCCCTGATGTTAAGAATGGGCTAAACCTGATTCTTGATCCAATGCTCGCCACTGGTGGAACATCGGCTTTGGCGGTGGATTTCCTGAGGGAAAAAGAGGTGCCGGAAAGTAAAATCAAGATTGTATGTATTATATCAGCTCCCGAGGGTATAGGAAAGATTGTTAATTCTTACGATAAAATTGATATTTATACCGCGTCAATTGACGATAAACTTAATGAAGTGGGATATATCCTGCCCGGCCTTGGCGATGCAGGAGACAGGGCATTTGGAACATTGGATTAGATATATTAAACAGGCTCAAGGTCAGCGCGGCAAAGACAGGCAACTCCCCTGCCGAATCCGGAAAAACCCATGCCTCTTGAGTCGGGAATCTCAAGGTCGAGAATGCCCGATCCTACTCTTAAAATACTTGCAAGATGGTGCAAAACAGGATCAATACTACTTTCCAGGATACCTTCATCAATAATCAGCTTTATATTGATGCTTGAAATTTTATATCCAATCGAGTCTATTTCGTCAGCAATTTCCCTCAGGTGCTGAGCATTTTTGGGCTCGAAATCAACACCGCCGGCGGATGACAGGGCTTTCCCCATTGCCTTTACCAGCACATCGGGATGTCCTTCTTCCTGCCCCTTTCTGGATATTAACTCCATGCCTCCCAATATGAGAGGACGTTTTGGCTCCAGGTGAGCTATCGAAAAGCCGCAGCCCGAGCGGAAATAAAACCCGGGTATCTCCGTATATCCTCCGATCCCAACCGATATTGCCCCACGGGTTACAACCGTTTTAATAAAATCATATAAATCATTGGGTTTTACTCTTAAATATTCTTCCCGGGACTCCGGCATTACAGCTTTGTGTTCTATTTTATCCAACACTCTTGAGATGATTTGTTCCGTCTCTTTTACGAAAAAATCATCCTTTGCTTCATCAAATAGGAATTGCGCAGCGGAAAGATGACCCATTCCCCATTTTAAATAAGCTTCCTTGTTAAACACATACCTGAAATTCTTCAGATCCAGATCAACAAGTCTGAATACCTCAAGCTTTACCCTGCTATATTCAACGCCGAATTCCAGGTTGAGGGTCCGGGCGGCAACACTGCCTCCTTCACGAATCAGACCCATTACCAGGTGAGTGGAATCTATTTGCGACAATCCCATGTCTATAGCTTCATCCATTGCCATTTCAAAAATGACCTTCATCCTTGCACTAAAACCGGGATCTTTGCCGGGAATAACGTCGAGAAAACCAGAATCAGGTTCGACCGTCATAAACAGCATCTCTTCAAATAACTCAGGCTTAGTCAAGGTGGATACGTTTTGTAAGGCACATTTTAATATAGCTATTTTTCCAGGATTTTCAGTCTTCATTATCGCCATTAATAAATGCGCCGAACTAATTTCACCTCTATTCATCCTGATTGCATCTTCACGGGTGACTTCCAGTATGTCGAGAGCTTCTTTTGTGAAATAAGTATCTTTCAAGATTTACCTCCCGGTTTATTATATAAATTCTTTGTTGAAAAATTTGTGAAAATAGCAATATATCCTTTTTTAAGATGACTATTAACTATAGTTTTTCGCTAAAGGAATGGAAAATTAATAGAATTCCATTCCCAATAATATTTTTTTCACCACAAAGGAAACGGAAAACGGGGAGCACAAGCCTGATCTGTAGGAGGGACGTCCTCGTCCCGATAAACGGATATTGCAAGATGTACGTGTTTTTCCACCACGAAGCCACGGAGAACACGAAGAAAGAAAATGATGGCAAAGAACGCAGTCCGGATCTGTTTTTTTCACCACAGAGGACACAGAGACCACAGAGAGGAATGGGATTTTGAGAATGGATACAGTGATAATAAACCCATCTCCCGCTTCTCGCCTCTCATGTATAACTAATCTTTGATGACATTTTTTTTCACCACAAAGGAAACGGGGAACGGAAAACGCAAATCGGTGGCAATGTTGATTTATTATGGAGGGAGGAGGAATACATAATAAACTCATAGAAGTGAAGGATTTGGTTTTGATTTTATTTATTGTATTGTAGAAATATGGGGGAGATCAAAATAAGTTTTCAAATTTGTCGCCTTTTACATTTTAGGAAGATATTGATTTGGCTTTGTATTTGCGTCTTTCTTTTTTCATTTGGATGTACCCCTGAGAAAAAGAAAGTTAATCCGGTGGCATTACAGCCTCCGCCAACCGTAGTGGTGGCAAGAGTAATCAGGAAGACGGTTCCAATTTACGAGGAATATGTCGCCGGCGTGGATCCCACAACCGGGGCGGATATTGTAGAAATCCGGGCAAGGGTGGAAGCGTTTTTGCTTACACAGAATTTCAAGGAAGGTCAGCCGGTAGTAAAGGGGCAGCTTCTTTTTACTCTGGACAGCAGTTCTTATCAGGCAGATCTGAGGTCGGCGAAGGCATCCCGGGACAAGGCACGGGCGGATCTGGAATATGCAAAGAGTAAGGTCACCGTGGAGATGGCGGAAGCTAATCTCATAGCCGCAAAAGCACAATTATCCAATGCAGAGGTGAATTCGGCTCGTCTGAAACCTCTTGTGAAGGAAAAGGCGGTTCCACAGCGGGATTATGACAATGCAGTTACCGAAGTGCTGGTGGCAAAAGCAAGTGTGGCTGAGAAAAAGGCGAAATATAATAATGCAGTACTCAATCAGCGGATATCCATCAAAAAGGCACTTGCCGCCATTGAATCCGCGGAGGCCGCTATCAACAGGGCAAATATAAATATTAGCTATTGTGTCATCCGCTCACCGATGGATGGGATGGCAGGAGAACGCCTTGTGGCGCCCGGAAACCTGGTGGGAAGGGGAGAACCGACACTTCTGACCCAGGTAACATCATTAGATCCCGTCAGGGTCAATTTTAATGTCAGCGAATCGGACTATTTAAAGCTCATGGAAAAATTTATAAAGAGCGGGAAGAAGCTGATGGCTCTTCCAAATTTGAAATTAATCCTTGGGGATGGGAGCACATATCCACAAAGGGGAAGGATTCTTGCCATAGAACCGGTCCTTGACCCTAAAACTGCCACAATCAATGTGGTTGGAGAATTCAGAAATCCGGATCGTCTTCTAAGGCCCGGCATGTTCGGCAGGATTCGCCTGGTAATGGATCAAGAAATAAATGCAATTCTGATTCCTCAAAAGGCTATAATGGTGCTTCAGAGTGCAAAAAACGTTTATGTGGTGAGCTCAAAAAACAAAGTTGAGCTCAGATCACTACAACTTGGCGAAAATGTAGGTAAAATGGTTATCATCAACAAGGGTGTAAAACCAGGTGAAAAGGTCATCGTTGAAGGTCAGCAAAAGGTTCGACCCGATATGGAAGTCAAGCCGGTATATAGACCGGTTACGACAGAACCCGGAGGAAAATAGTGGCGAAATTCTTTATTCACCGTCCTGTGTTTGCAACTGTGATCGCATTGATCATTCTCATAGCCGGCGGCCTTTGCATTGCAATTCTTCCGGTAGCCCAATTCCCCAACATTGCTCCGCCCACAATCCAGGTGCAGATCAATTATCCCGGAGCCAATACCGAGACAGTGGCGGAATCTATTGCCATTCCCGTGGAAGAGGAAGTTAACGGCGCAGATAATATGATCTATATGTCTTCCACCAGCACAAGCGATGGAAGGTATGTTCTAACCTGCACTTTCTCCGTTGGCACAGATTTGGATATGGCAAATGTTGATGTAAATAACCGTGTCAACAAGGCAATGGCAAAACTGCCATCCGAAGCACTGGATCAGGGAATAACTATCAAGAAACAATCCCCCAATATGTTAATGGTGATAAGTCTTTATTCTCCAAACAAGACTTATGATAATATATTCCTGAGCAACTATGCCAGCATCCAGATGGTGGATACCATCGCCCGCACCAAGGGGGTTGGTAATACACAGATAGTGGGTCAACGAGACTATTCAATGCGCCTCTGGGTGGATCCGGAAAAAATGAGCAAATTGGGAGTTTCCAGCAGCGACATCGTGCAGGTGGTAAATGAGCAAAATATTCTTGCGCCTGCGGGTTCGGTGGGACAGCCTCCCACCACGCCGGGTACCGACTTTCAGTACACGGTAAATGTCCAGGGGCGATTGCGGGATGTGGAAGAATTTAAAAACATCATTATTCGCACACAACCCGACGGTTCAATACTAAGGATGCGGGATATTGCCCGGGTGGAACTTGCGGCGCAATACTATACCAGTTTTGGCCGCCTTGATAATTATCCCGCCGTATTGATGTTGGTTTATCAACAACCGGAAGCAAATGCAATTAAAACTGCAGAATCTATTCGAAAACTTCTCAAGGAAATGGGAAAAAACATGCCTCCCGGACTGGAATATGAAATTACCCTTGATACTACAGATTTTGTAAAAGATTCAATTAAGGAAGTCCTGGATGCTCTCCGGGATGCAATTATTCTCGTTCTTATAGTGGTACTTGTTTTTCTGGGAAGTTTCAGGGCAACTCTTATCCCGATGCTGGCGGTACCCGTGTCCCTGGTGGGAGCTTTTATTGTTTTCAAGATTCTGGGCTTTTCCATTAATACCCTGAGCCTTTTTGCTATTGTTCTGGCGGTGGGAATTGTGGTGGATGACGCTATTGTCGTTGTGGAGGCGGTGACAAGTCATCTTGAAAAAGGCCTGTCCCCCACGGAGGCAACAGAAAAAGCCATGGCGGAAGTTTCGGGACCGGTGGTGGCGATAGCATTTGTATTATGCGCAGTTTTTGTTCCCGTGGCATTTATGGGCGGCATCACGGGTCAATTATACCGGCAGTTTGCGCTTACACTATCGGCTTCGGTCTTATTCTCCGCGCTTATCGCTCTCACTTTGACTCCCGCGCTTTGTAGGTTAATCCTCAGACCACAGGCTCAAAAGAAGGGTCTCTTTGATAAGTTATTCGACATTTTTAACCGTATATTCGGGGCCATAACATCACTATATACCAGGATAGTCCGAATGATGTTGGGGAAGGCACTCATTGTATTTCTTCTTATACTTTTTGCCATCTGGGGTGGGGCGGCGTTCTTATTGGAGAAGCTCCCGACGGAATTTGTTCCCAATGAAGACCAGGGTTACCTCTTCATAGCCATGACTCTCCCCGACGGCGCGTCTCTGGAACGTACCAAAAAACTTTCAGAACGAACTGAGAAGTTTTTAACAAAATTACCCGGGGTTCAAAGGGTTATGACGCTTGGAGGACTGAATTTACTTAGTGGCACATTCAACTCCAATACCTGTAGTATTGGATGTCTTCTCGAGCCCTGGGATGAACGAACGACTCCTGAAACCAGAATCAAAACTCTGGTAAATCGTATCCAGCAGGAGATTAACACATATCCTGAAGCTATTGGAATTGCCTTCGTTCCGCCTCCCATTCCGGGGTTGGGAACTGCCGGGGGCTTCCAATTTGAATTGCAGGACAGGGAGTCCCATACCCTGGATGAACTTGATGAAACTACTCGAAAATTTTTGGCTGCGGCAAGGAAGAAACCGGACCTTTCCGGCCTTTCTGCAAGTTTCAGGAACACCGTTCCTCAATTAAACTTGGAGTTGGATAGAGACAAGGCACGAAAAATGGGTGTGCCAATTAATACTGTATTTGAAAGCCTTCAAATCTTTTTGGGTGGCTTGCCGATCAACGATTTTAACCTTTTTGACCGTACCTACAAGGTTGTAGTGCAGGCTGAGCCGGAATTCCGAATGGACGCAGAGAGTATTGGAAAATTACATGTGCGTTCCACGAATGGTAAAATGATCCCCTTGAGTACGCTTACCACGGTTGAAGAAGGAGCGGGACCGACGCTCATCCAGCGATATAATATGTATAGAACAGCGGAAATAAATGGCTCCGCAGCCAGAGGTTTCTCCTCCGGACAGGCCATGGATACTATGGAAAGTCTCGCCAAACATGAACTTCCCAAGGGGTATGGTTATCAATGGACCGGAACTGCATATCAGGAGAAAATGACCGGTTCTTCACAGATACTGATTTTTGTCCTGGCAATTGTATTTGTCTTTCTTTTCCTGGCGGCGCAATATGAAAGCTGGGCGGTTCCTTTCTCCATTCTCATGGGTCTGCCCATTGGAATATTTGGCGCATTTCTTGCCACCTATCTTCTCCATTTGACCAATAATGTCTATACGCAGATAGGTCTTATCATGCTCCTGGGCCTTGCGGCAAAAAATGCTATATTAATTGTGGAGTTTGCCAAGGAGCGATACGAACTTCAGGGCATGTCGCTCGTAGATGCAGCAGTGGAAGGAGCCAAGGTTAGATTTCGTCCCATCATTATGACTTCGTTCGCCTTCATTCTCGGCGTGATTCCCCTGGTTATAGCGACGGGAGCGGGGGCGGTATCCAGGAGGGTGCTGGGCATTACCGTCTTCAGCGGCATGTTGGCGGCTACCTCTCTGGGAGTTTTTTTCATACCTCTTTTGTATGTCTTGATTCAGGGATTGGTAAACCGTTTAACGAAGAAGCCTGACAAAATTTCCAAAGATAAACCCGGGGATATTCCAGAAAAGAAGTCTCTGCACAAACCTGCAAAACCTGCAATCAACAATGATGTAAAAGTACAAAAAGAAAAACCTGCAAAGGTCTCCCGGAGTGACAAATCTCCTGATAAGCCTGCAAAACCTGCAGTCAGCGATGATGTAAAAGTACAAAAGGAAAAACCTGCAAAGGTCTCCCAGAGTGACAAATCTCCTGATAAGCCTGCAAAATCTGCAGTCAGCGATGATGTAAAAGTACAAAAGGAAAAACCTGCAAAGGTCTCCCGGAGCGACAAGTCTCCTGATAAGCCTGCAAAACTTGCAGTCAGTGAAAAAGTGAAAGGACAGGTTGATGAACCGACAAAGATCTTACCGAGCGAGGAATGAAAGATCTTTTCTTGCGATAATTCTATCAGCCCACAGGCAGGTTCTTTTTATTTTCACGATTATACTGTTCCTGTCGCTCTTTCTCGTATCCTGCAGGGAAGATCCCAAATATAAAAGACCGCCGGTTCCCGTTCCGACTTCCTATCGCGGCTATTCTGAAGGTGCTTTATATAATATGGCTCCTTCCGGGTTGAATACTACATTGGGCGACCTGTTCTGGTGGGAGCTGCTTCAAGATGATGCATTGAAAGACCTGATTCAAACCGCCATAAAACAAAACTACGATGTGCGGTTAGCTGTGGAACGGATCCAGGAGGCTCGGGCAAATGTGGGAATTTACAGATCGAGTCAGTTTCCGCAAGTTACCGGTACCGCCAATTATAAAACCGAGAAGATCTCCAGCGCGGAATCGACTCAAGTTCTTTCGGAATTACCGGATTCGATGCATTCTTTCAGCGCTTCTTTGCAGGCTGTTTTTGAGTTGGACTTCTGGGGGCGTCTCAGGAAATCCACGGAGGCAGCCAAGTATCAACTATTGGCAACCGAGGAAGCAAAGAATACGGTATTGATGACTCTTGTAGGCGAAGTTACCTCCAGCTATTTTTATCTCCTGGAATTGGATATGGAGAAGGAAATATGTGAAAAGACTCTGAAATCCAGAGAGGAGTCCCTGAAGCTGGTAAAAACCCGGGAGAAGGGCGGAGTGGCGACAATGCTGGATGTGGATCAATCGCAGGGCCTTGTTTATTCGGCGCAAAAAGCCAAGACAGGGACAGAGCAACTCATTGCCCAGCAGGAAAACTATATCAACTTTCTACTGGGCAGGAACCCGCAGACCGTTCTCCGGGGAAAGAAGACTCTTGTCCAGCAGATAAAGGAGCCTCCATTGCCGCCGGGATTACCCTCATCCCTCCTTGAGTCTCGTCCAGACATTAGAATGGCGGAACAACAACTTATCGCCTCCAACATCGAGATTGGCGTGGCAAGAGCCGCCTATTTTCCACAGGTCACCCTGACCGGCGCCAGAGGAGTAAGAAGCAAGGACCTCACGGATCTGTTTACTAACCCCGGTAACACATGGATTTTCCAACCCCAGATAACAGTCCCTATCTTTAATGGGGGTCGGATTCGCTCGCAGGTGAAGGTGGCGGAGTCTCAAAAACGCCAGGCGATAATACAATATGAAAAGACAGTGCAAAATGCCTTCAGGGAAGTGTCGGATGCGCTAATAGGCTATTCCAGGAAGCGGGAATTCAGAGTTCAATCAGAGGCGCTGACAGCCACACTGAAGGATCAATCAAGATTATCCAACCTGCGTTATGAGGCGGGCGTAACAAGCTACCTTGAGGTTTTGGACACGGAACGGCAGTATTTCGAATCAGAACTGGAGCTTTCCAAGGCACGACTGGATGAGCTTTTGTATGTCATCAAGCTTTACAAGGCGCTGGGTGGAGGATGGAAACAAAAATAGCAAATGTTAAGCCCCCCTTGCAGGAGTGGCATTTTGCCGCGAAAATCGAGGCTGGAAGCCTCTCCTATAGTGATGGGTCTGAATAAATACTAATAAAATATTCTTTTTTCATTCAAGTAAAAATTCATGCAAGAAAAGAATTTTCTTTCGCAGAAGTTCTGTACTATATTACCAGGTGCTGAATAATTTGGGTGCACATGTTTCCTGTCAAAAATATTTATTGCTATTCAGATCCCACCGCCATGTCATCCTGAGCGGAATACGATCTCTTAATTTATTGGATAAGCTTTGGTAAGAACGGATTTTACTTACCTCCGATGTATTAATCAGCGAAGGATCTCTTCTGTGGCAACGATCTCCTTCAAGCATAGGTTCAAGAGATTCTTCGCTGTGTAAATCCCTGGACACAAGATAATCGCGTCTTTGAGAAAATCATCGGAGTCAAGTAATTCATTCGTGATCCGCTCAGAATGACATACTCAAGTCTTTCTTGATTCGCTCAGAATTACAAGAAGCCCCGGGGGATTGAATAATTAAGCCTGAACCTTTGACAAAAAGTAAATGCACCCGAATAATTTCTTAATTAGTATTATAAAAAAGTGAAGGATATTGTGCTAATCTGGAGTATAGAATCAAAGGATTAATACCGGAGGTAAAATCCGTTTTAAAAAACCATCAGGTCTTTATTTTTTTTACCTTATTATCTTTGTGAAATAATAATTCACCAAAAAACATCAAAAAGGAGGAAGTGAATCTATATGGTTACTGTAGAGAAAAAAGAAACTAAACACTTGGACGCCTGGGAGATGGCTGTATCTCAGTTGGAAGAAGTTGCAGAGTTGATTGATCTTGACCCCAATATAGTTGAGATCCTTTCAAAGTGCAAAAGAGAGCTTACCGTTAATTTCCCGGTAAGGATGGACGATCAATCGGTCAAAGTATTCACAGGTTTCAGGATTCAGCACAATGATGTCAGGGGCCCTTCCAAGGGAGGATTAAGGTATGCACCCTCGGTCTATAAGGGAGAGGTAATGGCTCTTGCAATGTGGATGACGTGGAAATGCGCCGTTGTTGGAATTCCTTATGGTGGTGCAAAAGGTGGAGTAATTTGCAATACCAAAGAGATGTCAATGGGCGAGTTAGAGCGTATGACACGCCGTTTTGCCTCGGAGATTAGCATTATCATCGGCCCGGAAAAAGATATTCCTGCGCCCGATGTTTATACCAATCCCCAGGTTATGGCATGGATTATGGACACTTACAGTATGATCAAGGGTTATTCGGTACCCGGCGTTGTAACCGGTAAACCTATTACACTCGGAGGATCACTGGGCAGAAATGAAGCCACGGCAACGGGTTGTATTTATACGATTGAAGATGCCGCCAGGAAGATTGGCTTGAATCTTAAAGGCTCAACTGCAGTTGTTCAGGGATATGGAAACGCCGGAGCAATCGCCGCAAGATTGCTATTCGAGAGAGGATGCAAGATAATAGGTGTGTCCGACTCAAGGGGCGGAATATTTAATCCCGAAGGATTCGATCCAAACAAGGTGATGGATCACAAGAAAGAAACCGGAACGGTGGTTGGGTATCCCGGAACCAGGAAAATAACGAACAGCGAGCTTCTCGAGCTTGAATGCGATATACTTGTACCGGCTGCACTCGAAGGAGTTATTACTGAAGAAAATGCTGACAACATTAAGACAAAGATAGTTGCAGAGGCTGCAAATGGACCTACAACTCCCAAAGCCGACAAAATACTCTTCAGAAAAGGTATTATGGTGATTCCTGACATCCTGGCAAACGCCGGTGGAGTTACAGTGAGCTATTTCGAATGGGTACAGTCGGAAACGGCTCTGTTCTGGGACGAGAAGGAAGTCAACACCAAGCTTCGCAATATTATGGACAGGGCATTCAACAATGTGTTCGAAATTCGTGAAGAACATAAATGCAATATGAGAACCGCGGCATACATATTGGCTATTGAAAGAGTGTCTGAAGCCTACAAATTAAGAGGAATTTTCCCCTAAATGTTATTAAACATAACAATTCAAATCCCGGGGGCGGCAGTCCCCGGGATTTTCATTTATAAACATTGAAATATTTTTATATAACCAAGGATTTCCACTCTCTATGTCTAAAAGATTATTATAGGTTGTGTCTCAGGAAGAGGTGGGGTAGAAGTGGATATAGATAAAATTATTGATGAAAATAAAGGCTTGAAAATCCCCCTGATACCTGTGCTTTTAAAAATCCAGGAAATTGAAGGATTTTTATCGGAATCGACTATACGGCATGTATCCAGAAGACTCTCAATTCCTCTATCACAAGTTTTTGGCGTTGCCACTTTCTATTCGGCTTTCAATCTCAAGCCAAGCGGGGTCAACAAAATTTGTCTCTGCGAGGGTACCGCCTGTCATGTCAAGGGTTCAACCAGGATAAGAGAAAAACTTGAGAGAATCCTGGGCGTGAAGCCCGGAGAAACTACAAAAGATGGAATTTTTACATTCACAACGATAAATTGTATGGGTGCATGCGCAATGGGTCCGATTATGAAAATAGGCACCGAATATTTTGGTAAAATGACGCCCGGCAAGGTTGATTCGATTATCAAAGAATACATTTCACCTTGATTTTGATTTAATAAACTTGGGTGGAGGAATTCCTTATGGTCAAGATAAAAAGTCCGGAAGATCTCGCATCCCTCACTGCAAAGTTGCAAAAGGAAAAAAATACAGAAGAAATCTGCATAACAGTCTGTATGGGGCCTGGCTGTCTTACATGCGGCTCACAAAAGGTGCTTGAATCGCTTAAAGAGGAAATAAAAAAGAGAGACCTGCAAGAAAAGGTGCAGATAAAAGAGACCGGTTGTCACGGATTCTGCCAGAAAGGGCCGATCTTACTTATCAAGCCGGCGGGGATCTTCTATCAGCAAGTTATAAAAAGAGATATTCCTGAAATAATTACCGAAACAATCATCAACAACAGAATAGTGGAAAGGCTTCTTTATGTTGATCCCATTTTGAACAGTAAGATAATCAAGGAAAAGGATGTCCCTTTCTATAAGAGTCAATACAGGCTGGTGTTTGGTGATAATAGCTTGATTGATCCCCATAAAATAGATGATTATATAAGCCTGGGCGGTTACTCCGCTCTTGCAAAGGCTCTTTTCGAAATGACTCCGGTGCAAGTGATGGAGGAAATCAAGAATTCCGGTCTCAGGGGTAGGGGAGGTGGAGGATTTCACACTGGAAGGAAGTGGGAATCCTGCAGGAATGCCCCGTCTCCCGACGGTGTCCGGTATGTTATTTGTAATGCTGATGAAGGCGACCCGGGAGCATTTATGGATCGTGGTCTCCTTGAGGGAAATCCCCACAGGGTAATTGAAGGCATGATTATTGGAGCCTATGCGATAAGTTCTAATGAAGGCTATGCCTATGTAAGAAATGAGTACCCTCTCGCCGTGGCAAATCTGAATATTGCCCTGGAGCTTGCCAGGGAATATGGACTGCTGGGTAAGGACATAATGGGATCGGGATTTGACTTCGACATACTTGTTGTTCAGGGTGGAGGAGCGTTTGTATGCGGCGAATCCACAGCCCTTATGGCTTCGATTGAGGGAAAGAGGGGGGAACCCAGACCGAAGCACATACATACATCTGAAAGGGGACTATGGAATAAGCCAACCGCTCTGAATAACGTGGAAACATGGGCAAATGTTCCCATAATAATAAAAAAAGGGGCTGAATGGTTTTCACAGATTGGCACCGAAAGGAGCAAAGGTACAAAGATATTCTCCCTGGTGGGTAAAATTAACAATACAGGACTTGTGGAAGTGCCTATGGGAATTTCCCTCAGGGATATAGTCTATAAGATCGGTGGAGGAATCCCTGACGGAAAGAAGTTCAAGGCTATACAGACAGGAGGACCTTCAGGCGGATGCCTTCCGGAAGAACTCCTGGATCTTCCCGTGGATTTTGATGAATTGACCAAGGTTGGCTCAATGATGGGATCCGGCGGGATGATCGTGATGGATGAAAACACATGTATGGTTGATATTGCCAAGTATTTCCTGAAATTTCTCAGAGACGAATCTTGCGGTAAATGTGTCCCATGCCGCGAGGGTTTGAAGAGAATGGTACAAATTATCGAGGATATAACCGAAGGAAAGGGAGAGCCAGGTCACCTGGAATTACTTGAAGAACTGACTCAGACTGTGAAAGAAGCTTCTCTTTGCGGGCTTGGAAAGACGGCTCCCAATCCGGTTCTCTCGACAATCAGATATTTCAGAGATGAGTATGAAGCTCACATAATGGATAAAAAATGCCCCGCCCTTGTGTGTAAGAATTTAATTGAATATAGCATTGATGAATTACTTTGTACCGGGTGTGGCTCCTGTAAGAGGGCATGCCCTGTTATGGCTATATCGGGTGAGAAACTATACCCTCATACTCTTGATATGGAGAAATGTATAAAATGCGGGATCTGCCTGGAAAAATGCCCATTTGATGCAATCAAAATCTCTTGATGAATAGATAGAGGATTCCGCTATTGCAATATTATTCAATCGAAAAGGTAGGCTTCAAAAATGCCGTTTAAAAGTACTGATGAGAATATCACCGGGGGAAAGGATTTTCCTGATTTGTATTATGAGGAAGACAACCTTGTCAGTCTTACAATTGACAGACAGAAAGTAAGAGTGGAAAAGGGCATGACCATACTGGAAGCGGCCAGGTGGATGGGCATTAAGATTCCCACCCTCTGTTATCATGAAGGTCTTACTCCCTGGGGAGGTTGTCGTCTCTGTGTTGTGGAGGTAATAAAAAGGGGGCGGAGTAAGCTGGAGGCTTCATGCACTTATCCTGTCGCAGAGGGAATACAAGTCAAAACTAATTCAGAGAAAGTTCAGAAGACCCGCCGGATGATCGTGGAACTTCTCATCTCAAGCTGTCCCAATTCAAGAACCCTGCAAGATCTCGCTTCCGGTATGGGAATCACAGAAATAAGGTTCAAGATGGAAGATAACGACTGCATATTGTGCGGTCTGTGCGTCCGGATGTGCAAGGAGCAGATGATGTCAGGGGGAATCGGCTTTATTAACCGGGGAGCAAAGAGAGAAGTCTCAACTCCTTTTCACAAGAGTTCGGAAATATGTCGCGGGTGCGGAGCGTGTATGTATATATGTCCCGTTGTTACGCTCCAGTGCCGGGGACGCAGGGAACCCGGCGATCTCTGCAATGCATGCATCAATGTCTGTCCCACGGATTTCGGCTTCTAAAATATTTTTACTCGTGAATAGTGTGATGGCATAATAATCTATTTATTATTAAGTCAGATCTATAAAAATTTGTAGGAGGAGTACAATGGTTCTTTCAAAATTAAACGCCACTTCAGCAACTCTGACAAAAAACAGAACAGGAGAGGATATCTCCCCCTGTAGCGGTATGTGCGTTACATGCGTTGACGGTTGCATTGGGATGTGTGAAATCGGCAAATCGGCATATCGCGGGCCGGAGATAATATATCCACAACCTTTCGGAATTATCACCACCGCCTCGCAAAAAGCATATCCTATAGATTTCTCCCATTTTAATATCAATGGGACCGCTGTGGGAGCGCAAGGAATTGAGGCAGACAGCGATGTGGCGATCTTTCCCAATGTGAACCTCGAGTCCAAACTTGGCAGAGATGGTGGCATAAAAATGAAGCTTCCATTTGTCATACCGGGGCTGGGATCCACGAATATAGCGAAAAATAACTGGGACGGGCTCGCAATTGGCTCCGCCATTTCCGGGACAATCCTCACCATTGGAGAAAATGTATGTGGAATGGATGCTAATTCTGTGATTGCTGACGGAAGGGTCGTACATTCGGAAGATCTAGCCAGGAGAGTAAAACTTTTCAAGGATTGGCAGGAAGATGGATATGGAGCCATTGTTGTCCAGGCGAATGTGGAAGATACACGGCTCCAGGTTCATGAGTATGCCATATCGGAGCTTGGAGTTGAAGTCGTTGAGTTGAAATGGGGGCAGGGAGCCAAGGATATAGGCGGAGAGGTGAAGATAAGGAATATCGAGAAAGCGAGACTTCTGAGAAATCGCGGTTATATTGTTCTGCCCGATCCCAGGGATCCTGATGTAGCCGAGGCATTCGCCAAAGGAACATTCAGAGAATTTGAGCGACATTCCAGGGTGGGCATGGTTACAGAGGAAAGCTTTTTGAAAAGAGCCGAAGAGCTTCGAGAATTGGGAGCGAAATATATATTCTTGAAAACCGGGGCATATCGTCCCGCCGATCTTGCAAGGGCAATCAAGTATTCATCACTGGCGAAAATTGATTTGCTTACAATTGACGGAGCAGGCGGAGGCACGGGTATGAGCCCATGGAGAATGATGAACGAATGGGGAATTCCCACTATTGAATTGATATCGCTTGCATATCAGTACGCGGACCGTCTTGCAAAGAAGGGAGAATATGTACCCGATATTGCCGTTGCCGGAGGTATTATCCTGGAGGATCAGATTTTAAAGGGACTTGCGCTGGGCGCTCCCTATACTAATTTTGTAGGTATGGCGCGCGCTCCCCTGGCGGCGGTTATGGTTGCCAAGACCATAGGCGAGAGAATAGAGGTAGGTGATCTGCCGGTCTATATTGAGAGATATGGCAGGTCTGTCGAGGAAATCTTTATCACTGCAACCGAGTTGAAAAAGAAATACGGTGCTGATTTCAAGAAAATTCCTGCATCTGCAATTGGACTTTACACATATTATGAACGACTTGCGCAGGGGATTCGACAATTTATGTGCGGACTCCGGAAATTCAACCTGTCACTTATTTCAAGGGATGATATATGCACCCTCACAAGAGAAGCGGCAGAGGTTTCCGGGATAAAATATGTTATGGATGTCGATAGGGAAGAAGTTGACAGAATTCTCGGATAATTTTATCTGTAACCATTTGAAAGGGAAGATGAAAGGGGAAGAATTAATATGAAAAGATCATATGTAATTTTATATTTCCACAGCGATGGAGCGGCCCCATCAAAAGTATTCAAGAGAGTGGAAGGGTTGGGGTTCAGGCTGTCGGTAGGGCCATTTGATCTGCTCTATGAGTGGGATCATGCTCCCTCAAACGATGAGATTATTGCAATGATGGACGCCCTATATAAAAGCCTGACGGGACTGAATGTAAATTTCAAATTTTACACCGTTGATTAAAATTCCGTCTGTCCGGTGAAATTAAATTTATCAATATATAACCTCGGTATCACCAGTGTTATTGGAAAATCAAGCGTGTACTCCCTGAACCATATCAATTTTCGATTAGATGAGATCGATTTGATATGTTTGAAGGCTTCAATAATCGATTGGGTAAACCTCATGTTTGTTACTCTCGCTGTTATCTCGCCGTTTTCAACCCGGAAAACACCGTCGCGGGTCATTCCCGATACGATGGTTTTCAACGGGTGAACTTCTGTTAAATAATGGAAGCGTTTTATTAGAATACCTGTTCCCATCTGTTTCATCATTTCTTCATTTGTTTTATTTCCTGCTTCCATAAACAGGTTGGACGGGAGCGTCGCGGAAAGCCCCGCTCCGGGGGGAAGAGCATGACCTGTGGATTCCTTTCCCTCCCTGCCTGCGGTATAAGTGTTCTGCGTATATTCTCCTGTTACGATCCCTTCTTTTATAAACTCAGTCCGTCTTTTCGGGACTCCCTCGTAATCGAACGGAATCATAAATGTATCCGGATTTAATCCATCATCATATATAGAAATATCCTTTTTAAAAATCTTTTTCCCTGCGTGAGGAGTAATAAATGAATGTCCGTCTTCTACGGAATCCGCTGTCATCCCCATAAACGCCAGATATAATAGAAGATCAGCCACGGCATATTCTTCCAGGATAACGGGATATTCACCGGGAGGGAGGGTTGTTATCTCATTGTATGCCCCTGCGGATTCGAGCGCCTCCTCTACGAGTCTTATATAATCAAGTTTATCAACATCCCTTGATGATCCGGCGGCGTACCCGCTTGTATCTTTTGATGCTGTCAATGTCGTTATATTTGCCTTTGTGCAGATATGATAAGCTCTGACACCGTTTGAATTCATTACGGCCGTTTCGCTCGCTCCGGTGTAAAATGCACCGCTGAGGGTCATCCTGTCGCCGTGAGTTCTTGCAATCATATCCTGCACAATGAGAGCTTTTTCCTCGGGATTGATTTCCAGTGTTCTTGGCACAAATGTGGATACCGCCGGGATTTCGATCCTCCCGGGGAGACCGTTAAAATCTTTGACTTCCTCCTGTTTGAGAGCGGCCTCATATGTATTTTCCACAGCCCTTGCCACTTTTCTTGGATGGAAGTTATTAATTGTGGATACCCCGATTTTCTTGCCGACAATCGACTTAATAAATAATGTGGCGTTCTCTTCCGCCATATTCTGGTGGATCTGAGAATTTGCATATCTTGTCAAAAAATGCTCATGCCCCATAATCACAAGCTCGGTTTGATCCGCCCTGGAGTGTTTTAAAGCTTCCTCCATTATTTTAAATGCCTTTTCTTGTCCTAACATAATTATCTCCTTTCAAGCATGGAAATGGGAGGCGGGAGGCGAGAGATGGGAAACTCATGATTGTTTTTCACCACGAAGCCACGGAGGACACGGAGTTTTTTGAATTTTCGTATTCTTCGTGAACTTTGTGTCCCCAAACAAATTCAGGGTAAGCTTTCGCGGTAAAAAATATCTGTTATCCGACCTCTGACTTCCGACATCCGGTATCTATTTTCCTTTTCGGGAAGACGCTGAAGCGTCTAAAGGTTGATGTGAAAGACACGGTGAGCGGGATTACTCCTGTCCCCCCGGATAAATCCGGGGGTTATTCTAATGGGAGGTTTAAAAACCTCCGCTACCATAAATGGATGTGAGATACAAGAAACGAGATTTGCCGTTCGTCATCATTCATTCTCTTCGTGAACTTCGTGGCTTCGTGGTAAAAACATCTATTATCCAATTTTCAACCTCTATTCGGCAATCCCGATTTGTACATCCCGGAACCTTGCCGTGGAGCATCCATGACCTACGAACATTGTCTGCATAGGCTCGCCCTTGCCGCAATGGGGAATTCCCCACATTCTCCAGTCGTCCTTATCGGTTATTGCATCGCAGGATCTCCAGAAATCATATGTTATCCCGGTATAAGTGGGATTTTTATAGATTCCTTCGATTGAGCCGTCTTCAATTTTATATGCAATCTCGGTGCCGAACTGGAAGTTGAGTCTTTGCTGATCTATACTCCACGAACGGTTGGTATCCAGCATTACTCCTTTGTCGGTATCTTTTATCAATTCTTCGATTTTCCAGTCATCGGGTTTAAGGTTTATATTGGTCATCCTTATCATGGGCATTCTTTGCCAGCCGTCCGCCCGGACGGTTCCATTTGATTTTTCCTCGAAGAGAACCGATGTCTCCCTGGAAGTAAGGTAGCCCACGAATGTTCCTTCATCTACTATATCAAATTTCTGTGCGGGAATTCCCTCGTCGTCATATCCGAATGTACCCATTCCACCGGGTTGAGTTGCGTCGGCGTAAAGATTTACAAGATCGGAACCATATTGGAAATTACCCTTCTTGTCAGGTATAAGAAAGCTTGTTCCGGCAAATGACGCTTCCATTCCAATTACCCGGTCAAGCTCGATGGGATGTCCGCAAGATTCGTGTATTTGCAGGGCAAGTTGACTTCCTCCGAGGATCAGGGTTGTTTTCTCCCGGGGGCATTGAGGAGCTTTCAGAAGTTCAACTGCCTCCTTTGAAATTCTTTCGGCATGTTTATCCAATTCCAGTTCATCGACAAACTCATGTCCCCTGGCTGAATAATCGCCTCCGAATGAGGCCGGGTATGATCGGATCTGGTTTTCCTTGCTGTCGGTTGCAGTGGCTGATATTCCGGCTCCGCACCATGTTATATCCTGCTGAATATCCGATCCCTCGGTGCTTAGAAACTCTTTTTTCTCATTAAATGCATGGTATGAGCCCTCCCTGACTTTTACTTGTTTCTCCTGTGCCATAATTTTATCACAGTCAAGCAGGATTTCTATTTTGTTTTCCACCGGTATGGAAAAAGGATCGATTTTAAAAGGTGTCTTGTATGAATCCATGACAGTGGGAGCTTCAGACAGCACAACATCAAGCACCTTGACCCTTGAAGCCGCCCTTGCAAGTCGAAGTGCCCTCCCGGCGGTCTCTTTTATTGAGCGCTCGTCACACTTGTTGGTTCCGGCAAAACCCCATGAGCCTTTGTATAATACTCTAATACCAACTCCCTGTGATAAGTCCTCGGAAAAGGCTTCAACCTTATCATTTTTCGTCTCCAGGCTTTGAACCTTTCGACTGACAAATCGGGCATCGGCATAGCTTGCTCCCATATCTTCAACTGTATCAAGCGCAGACTTTAATTTTTCCTTCATTAATATAACCTTCCTTATGCAGATTGCTTCGCCTCCTGCGGAGGCTTGCAATGACAATGTTCCTGGTAAAAAGTGCTAAATAATAGATCATGATTGTCATAGAAGTTCTCATTAATTTCTTCACCAATTAGAGATTTCCCTGTAAAGAAAGTTGGAAAAAAGAAGTTGGAAAAAAGAAGGTGAAAAATGGAGGTTGGATTATTGAATGGCGGCAACGTAGACCCGCCGATCTGTTTTAAATTGGTTGTCCTCTGCGGTCTCTCCGATCTCTGCGGTAAAAAAACATTTATTCGATAGTCTCACTTCCGTTCTCCGTAATCTGTCTCCTGACATGTGATTTTTCACAAAGGAAAAAATATTTTGTTAACAAATTATAAAACAGGCGCCTGGTTTTAAGTTTATTTTTGGAAATGAAAAAATCTTTAAATTTCTTTAAAAAATAAAGAGGAAATTCCCCTGGTGAAGAGAATAAATTCTCAAGTCAGAATATATTTTTCGATATGACTTCACAAAGAAGGATCTTTTGTGTATAATGTCGAAAGGTTTTGTCTTAGATTATATATTTTGTATTCCTGATTTCCGCTTCAAATTAGCAGGCACGGGAGAGGTGGAGCTTAAAATGCGCCTTGTAAGCAGGAAGATGGAACTGGGAGAAAAACGAAATCAGTGGTTATCTAAATGGGTGAGAAAACGAGGAAACTCATCTTTTGTGCCAAGCTGATGTTGGTTGGACTCCCAAGACCCAATCCAACAATAAGTAAGGAGGAAAAAAGGGAAATGAAGAAAATAACATGGCTTTTGGCAATAGCAATGGTTGTCATAATGATAGCACCCGCTTTTGCCGCACCATTGTTCCCTGACGTGCCCGAAAATCATTGGGCAAGAGATGCAGTAGCAGACTTAGCCGCAAAGGGAATAATCGAAGGTTATCCCGACGGCACATTCAAAGGTGACAGAGCAGCAACCAGATGGGAAATGGCAATGGCTTTGCAGAGATTCCTGGCTAAAATGGAGGCAGAGCACGCAAAATTCGCCACAAAGGCAGACCTGGAAGCTTTAAGAGCTCTCGTCAATAACTTGAAAGACGAGCTGGACGCTCTCGGAGTAAGGGTGAAAAACCTTGAAGAGAACGTAAGCGCGTTGGACAAAAGAGTAACAGAACTGGAAAGAATCACATTCGAGGGTGACTTCGTAACGAGATTCGTAACAATCGGAATGTCAAACAGTGGCCGCACCGGCACCAACTGGAATACAGATGTGGGTGGAGTAAACGGTGTTAGCCTTGCACAGAATCATAAAATCGGAACAATCGACCTTTTCAACGGTCGTCCAATGATCAATGGCTCAGGCTTCACAGCAAGAGCACGCCTCGGCGTAAAGGTCAAAGTTTCCAAAGATATGAGAGCCGGCATCCGTTTTGCCGCATTCACCTCAATGGGCGACCGCTATGTCGACGCTTACTGGGGAATTTCAGCTCCTTATGCTTCAAACGTATTCGCTGGTAACAGCTACGGCTCAGCACAGAATATCAACAACAGCATATGGACAAGAATGACTCTCGACAAATTCTGGTTTGAGCATATTCCTACAAGCACAAAGTTGGTTGCAGGAGCCATCGAAGAAACAACTATGGACGCATTTATGCTTCATAAAGTACCCAACCCAGGAGTTGATGGACGCAACAGAACAAACTTCGAAGATATGCAAAAAGGCAAAAAGAACATAGTTTCAATGTGGAATTATGCAGAGAATGAAGATTCATACCTTCCTTTCAACGGAATTCAGGTCAGTGGCAAAACACACCTGATTTCAGGTTTAAACTGGGAAGTTATGTACTCCAAACTCCCCGATGACTTCAGTGGTGTTTCAAGACCTTGGTCCGCATGGGCCGTTTCACAGGGACTTTTCACAACTGGAGCATGGGACAATGACCTTACAGTGCCTTATCTCTTCGCACTCAATCTTGATTGGAAGATCAAAGATAAAGGCAACATAAAACTCAATTTCATGAGAGTGTCAGAGAACCTTAATAACGGTCAGTCAACGACTGTTTTCGCAGGACTGCCCAGTTATTATGACACCAATGCAGACGGTATCTATGATACCTATTATGTAAACGGCAGAGGAAATCCGTGGGGATGGACAGATCCTTGGAGTAGTCGTAATGACGCTACAAACAAGAGACCTATGAGATCCAATCCTACAAACAATCTGGCCACTTTCATAGAGCCTTATATCAGCCAGCAGGGTCAAACCTCCTGGGGTATCAGCATCAATTACCGCTTCGAACCCAGCAATATCAGAGTCAAAGCTGAGTACGGCGGATCACAGTACAAACCAAGTCAGGAATCCGGATATTCAAAGAACGGAAGTCACTTTGAAATCGGAGTAGGCTGGACAGACAAGAACAACCTGCTCGACCTTGACCTGGCATACATCTCAACAGACCCGTACTACGATGCATTCCAGCTTTATTATCAGCCCGTAGGCAATATGCTTCAGGGTGGACTCGCAAACGGAAGCGGAATGTTCATGTTCCCAACAATGTCATATGCAAACTTTGGCTACCAGCTTCACGATAGTGACCTGGCACCAAATAATAGACAGGGAATCAGATTCAACGGTGAATATAGGTTCTCCAACGGCAACGGAAGAATTAACCTCCGCCTTGGATTCCTTCAGCAGTCTGAGAGTTCAGCTCCTCACATAGACGTCACCGGAATCTTCAACGGAATGACCCCAGGCTTCATAGACCCAGTATTCATGGAGTTGGCAACAACAAACGCAGGAGCCACAATTCCAGAATCACCCAAGGGATCACAGAATCATTACGGTGGTGGAGTCGAATATAAGTTCGCACCCACAGCATTCAAAGCGAATGTACAGTATGATTACTATGACTGGAAGAGAGACTCAAACTTCGCAGACAACACAGCAGTTGCAATGCAGAATGAAGTTGACCTGAGATACAACGCCCTTAAAGTCGGACTGGCATACGCATTCTCCGATAAGTTCACCCTCCGTGGTGGATACAACTGGGCAACAATATCTGGTTATCATATGGCATTCTGGGATCCAGTAAATCAGCCCACAGCAACAGCAGGTAGTGATGTCGTTAATCAATATCAGACAATGCCTTACCTCGGATTTGACTATGACATAGGAAAGAACACACAGTGGAGCATGGATGTCCGCTTCTACAACACTGTTGACGAATTGAGCAGAAACTTCAGTAACCGTTCAAAAGAATCATTCAGTGGAATTCAGTTCATGACACAGTTTAAAGTCAAATTCTAAATCCTATTCTGTATAGAATAAATACAACCCCCGGCTTCAAGTCGGGGGTTTTACTTTCGGGAGAAATTATAGGGTATGACATTCTTTATCGAAAAATTAAAGAACAAACTGTCATGCTGAAACAAGTTCAGCACAGGTTTCTGAGCGCAATAATAGAAACTTTCTTTTCTCTAATGATTTGGGTGCATTTACTTTTTGTCAAAGGTTCAGGCGTAATTATTCAGTCTCCCGGGGCTTCTTGTCTTTCTGAGCGGATCAAGAAAGACTTGAGCATGTCATTCTGAGCGGATCACGAGAGAATAACTTTACTTCTATGATTTTCTCAAAGACGGGATTATCTTGATCTACGAGGATTAACACAGCGAAGAATCTCAACCCCCGTGGTATGGAGGA
>JAIORV010000029.1 GCA_021107945.1 Vulcanimicrobiota bacterium
ATTTCACAAAGTTCAAATGCATTTTTCGGGATTAATTTTGGCGAGCGACAAGGCTACATATAGGTTCACCTTCGTTGCAACCCGCAGATTTGCTCGACTCACAAAAAGAGCCTTTGTCAGGGAACTTTACGCTTTGGATTACTCCTGACCCATCCCTCAAGCTAAATGGGTGAACTGAAGAAATTCCCAGTGTCGGACTTGAACCGACAAGCCATGTCACCTACACGGCATACGGACAGGGAGAAATATCCGGCGTGGATAAAGGATTATAGCGGGAAGTATTGCCTTAAAATATGGGCGTATTGCCTTTGCCTTGTTCCCAGGCTCTGCCTGGGGACAGTTATGCCGAAAAGGCTCCACCTTGTAATCTCCATATTTAGAAGAACAAATGATGCAGATTGAGGCGCTGGAGGTATTCAAGTGCACTGTATGGGGGGAATGATAGAGGTTGTAATTTAACGGTGATGGAAGGATGGGCAGAACCCGACTGGTAGTGTGTTACCGGGCGGAGCCCGGTAACAAGAAAAAAGCTTGCAATTCCAGGGATGGCAGAATTGTAATACTAAAAAACAGGTGAATGTCCCTAATTTCTGAAATACAATTTATGATACTATCCTGGCCTATTATTGCCTGTCTCCGGGCCTCGAACATGTCCATATTCACTACTATAGGCTTTGATACCCGCTTCAAGATATTTAACCAAAGAACTCTTCTCTGAAATATTTACTGCTAAATGCTTTGTGGAGTTATGTATGCTATTATAATATGAAATATTTTCCTGAAGTGGAAAGGCACGACAAGATTTAATCAATTCCTTTCCACCATCCATAACTGCTTCAAGAAGAACAAGATCTTGCAGGGATAATTTCTCCAAAAACGAATCGAGCTGTTTGCTTTTTGGCCTTGGTGTCATTCTGTATTCTATCGATTTATCACTCAGATAGAAGAGTCCATCTGATATATCAAATTTGTCGTCAATCTCAAGTTTCTCACTGTCACTTTCTTGAGCTATCTTTATAACTTTCTGAATAAGCTCCAATTCTTTTTGAGACAATATTTTTTCATTCTTTCGATAAGTTCGTGGTTGAATATATTTAGGTTTATTTGGCTTATCTGCAGATTCTTGTTTGACAAGATGGTTCTTTTCCTTTCTTTTGTTTATTATGTTTTCAATAACTTTTCGAAATTCTTCGGCAGTGCATTTGTTATGAAAACCGTCGTATGTTGCGGGTGTTTGATTATAAAGAGAAGTTTTTTGGAATATTACAAAAACTGATTATCCTTTTTACTCCGCAAAATAGAGGTTACTACCGTACACATATCGAACATTCCATAGAGGTGAATAATAATGGAATACGGAATTAACTACAAACAAATTAATCTCATCAAATTTAGCGAATATTTCAAAACAGAAGAAGATTGCAGGCAATATCTCTTCAAAATGCGATGGCCGGAAGGTTTCATCTGCCCACAATGCGGACATAATGAATATTCATATCATTCCACCCGACAACTATATCAATGCAAAGCCTGCAAATATCAAGCTTCTGTCACTGCCGGGACTATATTTCATAAGACCAGAACTTCCCTCCTGAAATGGTTCTGGGCAATTTTCCTGATGACCCGGCAAAAGGCTGGTGTTTCTGCAAAAGGACTTCAGCGAATGCTTGGATTGAATCGCTATCCCACAGCCTGGCTTATGTGTCATAAGATTAGAAAGGCTATGGAAGATCGAGACAAAAAATATAAACTGTCCGGGCTAATCGAGATGGACGAATCTTACTTCGGCGGCAAGAAATCCGGAAAACGCGGCCGCGGTGCCGAGGGGAAGGCAATCGTGGCTGTATCGGTCGAAAATCGCGGTGAACACGCAGGTTTCGCCTCGATGAAAGTTATTGATGAAGCTACATCAGACGAACTGGCTGCTGTTGCCGAGGAAAAATTCATCAAGGAAAAAAGCATTGTTAAAACCGATGGTTTCAGCTCTTACAAATACCTGAAAAAAATAGGCTTCAGTCACATTTCTGAAAAAGCCGGAGGCAGTGATGCCGCTAAAGTTCTGCCCTGGGTTCACACCCTGATAAGCAATGCAAAATCAGCGATTCAGGGAATATTCCACGGTGTAAGCTCAAAACACCTCCAGCGTTTTCTTGATGAATATTGCTATCGCTTCAATCGTCGATTCAAAGAATCAGAATTGTTCGACAGGCTTGTAACCGCTTGCGTTAGAACTTTCACGGTAACATATACGGAGCTAACCGCATAGTCAATTAAAAATATTCACTACAAATAGCTTGTTTTCATCATATAAAAAACAGGGTAAGAGATCGAGGTCTCCCACCCTGTTGTATTTAAAGTTATAGTTGACTATGAATTGATTAGAATATCTTATCTCCGTTGGTCTTGAGATACCTCTGCCAGTCCTCGTCAATCTTTTGCTGTATCTCTTCAATGACATTCTCATTACATTCCTCGAACAGATGCTTGAATCTTCCCTGGGATTTCAGCCATTCTGTGATGGGCTTCTTTTTCTTATCGGGAATTTTCTTCGTCAGTTTAAACACACCGTTCTCGATTTCATAGAGGGGCCAGAAGCATGTGTCAACAGCTAGTTTGCCGATTTCTACCGTCTTTTCCATGGGGAATCTCCATCCCCGGGGGCACGGTGCAAGCACCAGCAGGAATGCGGGTCCTTCAACGGCAAGCGCCTTCTCGGCTTTTTTAACCAGATCCTGCCAATACCCTATTGAGGCCTGTGCGGCATAGGGAATATGGTGAGCGGCGCAAATCATCGTGAGGTCTTTCCTGAACTGTGACTTTCCAAACGAGCATGAACCCGCGGGACTCGTGTTTGTGAACGCTCCGAAGGGTGTGGCGCTGGAGCGCTGGATACCGGTGTTCATGTAAGCTTCGTTGTCGTAGCAGACATAAACAAAGTCGTGTCCTCTCTCCAACGCGCCTGACAGAGATTGAATTCCAATATCATAAGTGCCTCCGTCTCCACCGAATGCGACAAACTTGATTTTCTTGTTCTTGGGGATCTTACCCTGCTTTTTGAGGGATCTGAAAGCCGCCTCCACACCGGAGATAGTCGCCGCCGAGTTTTCGAAAGCGTTGTGAATGAACGGGACTTCCCACGCGGTGTAGGGATAGATGGTTGAAGCGACTTCAAGACATCCCGTAGCACAGCTTATGACAACAGGATCCGTTGTGCCTCTGAGGATCTGCCTTGCCGCTATGCTTGCTCCGCATCCGGCGCATAGCCTGTGTCCACTGCTCAGTCTTTCGGGCATTTCGGCCATTATGTCAATTTTACGCTTTTTCTTCATTTCGGTCTTTGCCATCAGTCATCACCTCTCGCTCCATAATATTGAGAAGAACCTGCGCCCTTCCCTGTCTTCACGGTCTTTTCCATCATGCCGAAGATCTTTTCCAGGTCCTGAACCTTCATGTCTCTTCCACCAAGACCGTAAATTAAATTCCGTGTTACGGGTTTCTTAGTAAGATTATTGAGGGATGCACTCACATCTAAAAATACGGGACCTCCCATAGCTCCAAAAGAATCACTGCGATCCAATACTATAAGTCCTTTAAGGTGTTTCACAGCTTCCACCAGTTCCTTGAACGGGAACGGTCTGAACACTCTTAATTTCAGTAGTCCTACTTTTTTGCCCTGCTCTCTCAGGTTTTCAACTGCTACCTTTGCCGTTCCGGCGGTTGAGCCGAGGGCAATCATTCCGATTTCGGCATCTTCAAGATGGAACTCCTCGAAATTGCTGTAGTGATGTCCAAATTTCTCGCCGAATTCCTTGCCTGTATCGAGTATCACCTGTCTTGCGTTTTGCATCCCCTGATGCTGTTGGCGCTTGTGCTCCATATAATAATCCTGGAGATCCAGCGGACCGAATGTATATGGATGATCCGTGTCAAGAAGTGGATTTTTTGGGTGATATTCACCGATGAAATCCCTCACTTCTTCATCATCAAATACCTCGACCGACTCCAGTGAGTGACTTATAATAAACCCGTCCTGTCCCACCATTACCGGTAAAAGGACATCGGGATGCTCCGCTATTCGAATCGCCTGAATCAGGTTGTCATATTCTTCCTGTGAATTTTCGCTGAACATCTGAATCCAGCCCGAGTCTCTGCATCCCATCATATCGGAATGGTCGCAGTGGATGTTGATGGGGCCTGAAAGAGCCCGGTTAATAATAGGCATAACGATGGGCAGTCTTGATGAAGCGGCTATATAGACAATTTCCCACATGAGTGCCAATCCATTGGCAGATGTTGCGGTCATTGCCCTTGCGCCCGCCGCCGATGCTCCTACGGTCGCGCTCATCGCCGAATGCTCACTCTCCACCATTACCAACTCGGTTTTAACTTTTCCGTTGGCAACGAATGATGCAAATGCGTGCATCAATTCCGTCTGTGGTGTAATGGGGAAAACCGCCGCCACATCGGGATTTATCTGCCTCATAGCCTCGGCGCCGGCTTCATTTCCTGTAAACGCTCTTCTAATCTTTTTTACTGTTGCTGTGGTCACTCCTCACTCCTCCTTTCTATCTGAAATCCTCTTCGGGTTTCATAGTAATACATTTAACGGGACATTCGTATGCGCATATTCCACAACCCTTGCAATAGTCATAGTTGAAACCCGACATTTTCCCGTCTTTCAAAACAATGGAGCCGTCCGGGCAGACCATAAAGCATGTCAGGCAATTAATACACTTTTCCTCATCAAGAATCGGTCTCTGCGATCTCCAGTCTCCGGTCAGAAATTTCTTTGCATTTCCCGCTTCAAGGATCAATCCCCCGATGGGGATCTCCTGCCAAGTCATCAGTTTCATTTATCCTTCACCTCCGCTATTGCTTTTCTTGCTTTACGGACGGCTTCAATATTCGCATCGACGCCTTCCTGCCCCAGTTTCTTCAAAAACTTGTGGCTTATTTTTGATTCCAGCGCCTTCTCGTTTATCATGCCGGTTGCGCCGATAAACGCCCCTATCATGGGCGTGTTAGGTATAGGCTTTCCAATTGTTTCCATGGCGATGTCCGTGGCTTTAATCGTGTAAACCCTTCCACCATGCCAGTCTATTTTCTTCACTACTTCATCGGGAGTCATCTTTGTATTAACCATTAATATGGTATCCTCTACAACTCCATCGGTTACCGGAACCGAGCCGAGTAATGTGTCGTCAAGCACAATCACAACATCCGGGTCCGATACCGCGTCATGCTGAAGAATAGGTCTGTCACTGATACGAGTATAGGCTTTTATCGGCGCGCCTTCACGCTCCGGCCCATATTCAGGGAATCCCTGGAAATACTTGCCGTCGTCCATTGCCGCTTCTGCCAGCAGGAAGGCAGCTGTTTTGGCGCCTTGTCCCCCTCGTCCGTGCCATCTAACTTCTTTCATCCTTTTTTTCATGTATGTAATTCGCCTCCTTTCGCAAATATACAAAAAACTTGTCAGGTAAAAAATAACATTTGTCATGTCATCAAATCAACCATACCGGGAAATATGTCTTGTCGGGATTAATTATTTGAATAGCTGAGGGCAACCGCCCTTCGTAAAATGCAGCGATTATATATTCTTCGCCGGGGTAATGGTTGATATTGAAGATCATGTCATTTATATTGGTTTGTATTATTTCCCTAATTCTCAAATTTTTCCTTTTGGAGAAATGGTATATTTTACAATATTTATAATGATTACTCTTCTCTATGGCTCTGTGGTGAATCTTTATGGTGAATATTTAATTTCTGTAATATACCCCGAATTATATTTAATCCGGGGATCCGTTTTCTATAATCCAAAAATTCCCTCCCAAATTTCCTCTCCAATTTATCATCCTCGATTTTATCCCTCAATAATATCACGGCGGTAAGAATCAAGATTGGAATTATGGCGAACGGATTTTTGGAAATTATTCCCATCCCACAGACTTCACCCCAGAATGCAAGGTGGAGCGGGTGGCGCACGATTCCATATATGCCCGTGGTAATAAGTTTGTGATCCTTGAGTATTCTGACTTCATAGCTGAAATATTCGCCAAGCTGATGAAGAGAAATCATGCGGAGAAAGACGAATACCTCCATCATAACTATACCTATAATGCAAAATATATCTATTCCTTTTTCATGCCATAGAGTGTATATTGCAAGGATAAGTGTCGTAATATAACATGCAGATAACATGGCGGTGTTAAAATACGCGCTCTTATGCCCGCCTTTTTTTATGCGGCGGGTCAATATATACTGCACAAAGAATCTTATGGCAATGAGAAAAAAGAAGAGATGTACAGGTTTAAATTTGATATATTGTTCGGTCATGGTCTAAGTTATTTTGAGTAACTAATCTCCTTTTTCATTCCCCATCAAAAAGAATCATTTCTTGTTACATTTATTATGCATCTGTCACAATGACCCTTTAGCTTTGATTTTGATATTCAATTCAATTAGAAGATGCCCTTTCTTATTGGAAAAAAAATATGCAAACTGTCATTCTGAGCGAAATAATTAAGAATTACTTTACTCCGATAACTTTCTCAAGGACGGGATTATCTTGTGTCCGGAGATTAACATAGCGAAGAATCTCAACCCCAATGGTGTAGAGGGAGCAAGTTTTAACAAGCCGAAGAATTGGTTTGATGAGATCCTTCGCTGTGGAAGACGTCGGAGGAATGTAAAATCCATTCTTGCCGGGGTTTATTCAGGAAAGGTAATGAGATCGTATTCCGCTCAGGATGACAATCATTTTAAATCACGGAATAAATTTCTCTACAATACCACTATTACCTGGGAGGTGAAAATAAGGTGAAAAATCTTACCTACCAAAAATTACTTCTGGCAACAGTCTTTGTAATTCTGCTTGCCGTCGGAACCTGGATGTTATACGGATATATAACTTCATGGGCCGGACAAGCGGTAATGACTGGAAGGAGACCCGGAAACAGGTCAACACAGGGATATTCCGGGAGAGTATTCTCCACGACCGCATATAACAGGTACTCTGAGATAAAGAAGGACTCAGAAAGAGAAAGACCGACTGTCGATAAAATAGATTTGACTCCCAAAAAAATCTCCCTCACAGAAGCGAACCGGGCAGAAAAGAGCCGAACAACCGATTCGGTCAAGAACTTCCTCAGCAAATGCGAGACATATAAACCAATAACTTATAAGAACCTGACTATTGTTCCCGTTAAAGCTCCATCTTCTTCAAAACATCTGAAAATGCTTGTTCTCGATGAAGCACTGTCTGATAAAAGTATTCAGATCACAGAAGTAAGCCGGTCCGGAAGGGTAAATACCCTCCAGGTCACAAATAATTCTGATAAGCCTGTCTTCATAATGGCCGGTGAGATCCTTCTGGGCGCGAAACAGGATAGGGTCTTGGAAAGCGATATTATCATTCCCGGGAAAGCAAAGAAAATAAAAGTGAAAGCTTATTGCGTTGAACAAAATCGCTGGAATTATAATTCTAATAAATTTCATTCAAGTGGCAAGAATGCGAATGTAAGCGTCCGAAAGGCGGCCAAGGTCAGCAAGTCACAGGGTAAAGTATGGAATAATGTCTCCAGATCCAATGTGGGCGTGGGAGCGCCTGCTTCAGGTTCCCTGTCGAAATCATATGAATCAAAGAAGTTCAAGGAAAAGAAGGATGATTTTTCGACAAAATTCCTGTATATTCCTGAAGATTACCCCGGGGTGAACGGCATTGTTGTGTTTGTTAATGACAGAGCGCTTGTTGCCGATATTTTCTCCAATCGGGAAATATTCCGTAAAATCTGGCCGAAGCTCATGGATTCTTATATTCTTGAAGCTTCAGGCAGGGAAACAAGCCGGGATAAAAAGCGGAATGAGTTCAAATCCACTGACAATCTTTTGAATTCTGCGATTTCAGCCAGGACTTCATTTTCCAAATCACAGGGAATTGGAAAACAGGTAAAAATCTCATCGAATAAGATAAAGGGTACGGGAATTATTTACAATAAAATACCCGTTCATCTGGACATTTTCCCTGAGAACGCAAAGAGTGAAAATATAAAAAAATAATGTAACTATTCACCGCAGAGGACGCGGAAGACGCAGAGTTTTAAATAAATTTAACACTTTAGACAATTATTAAATCGGCATAAAATTTGGGTAGAGGATGGTCTCCCGACCAGCCTAAAACGGCGTGAAATCAAGGCTTGTAATTCCTCTCACAAAAGGGGGCTGAAAAGATACAAAATAATCTTTATTGAACAGGGATAAAAATAATCAGAATATATGACTTTCTCAAAGGAAGAATAAAGAAGATGGAATAAGGATACTGAATCCCGCTTCCATTTTCTCTTTTCTTTTTTCCATTATCCTTCAGTGAAGAATCTTCATAAACCTGGGATTGTTTAGAAGAGATCCTTCGCTGTGTAATTAATCGAAAGTATGCAAGTCCCGTTCTTGAGAAAGGTTTGTTTGTCAAAGTAAGAAGATATTTTTCCGCTCAGGATGACAGCCTGGACGGTTCACTTGCGGGAGATCCTTCGCTGTGTAGATATATCGGAGGAATGTAAAATCCGTTCTCCGTTCTCCGTTCTCCGTTCCCCTTCATTTTTTCAATTCCACCAGGGCTTTCTTTGCCTTCCTTCCGATGAAGCCTTTCTCGCCGCCAAGATCCTTTTTTATTGCCATATTAAAATCTTTTTTTGCTTCATCATACTTTTTGAGGGAGACATATAGATTTCCCCTCTCAAAATATGCAGAGGCAAACGGTTTCAATTCAATTGACCTGGTCAGGTCTTTTAACGCCCGCTTATACTCTTTTTTGTTTTTATATGCGATACCCCGTCCATAATAAACTCCTGCAAATTCCGGGGTAATCTTTATTGCCCTTGTGAAATCCTTTATGGCAGGATCATATTCATCCTGGTGGAGGTATGTATAGGCGCGGTTGATTATGGCAAGAGATTTGTTCGGTTTTATCTTTATCGCCTTTGAATATTGCTCTATTGCCTTATCATAATCTTTCTCGCTGGTAAATGCATCACCCAAATATATATAGGCTTTATAAGACTTTGGCTTTATCTCCAATGCTTTATTATAGTCCGCCATAGCCTTGTCCCTTTTATTCAGGAGCATATATGTCCGACCTCGCCTTACATAAGCGGCGGCAAACTTCTGGTCAAGCTTAATTGCCAGGTCAAGTTCTTCAATTGCTTTCTTGTAATCGCCGGATCTTGAATATGCGCTTCCAAGAAGAAAATGTGACACCGGGTTATCCGGGTATTTTGAAACAATCGTCTCAACCCATTTTTTCCATTGCTCATTATCTTCTTTTTTTAGATTGCATAAAAGCTTCCAGCCTTCGGTGTCCCTGTCGGTTTCAAGGCAGGCGATAGTCAGCAGAACCCTTGCTGATGACGGCTTCTTGCTTTTAATATATTTATCCTTGAGAATATCATATACTTTCTCCCAGTCCTGTGACAATACTGCCTTTTCCACATTTTCATCGATAATATCCGTTTTTCCGGCAGAAACTACACCTGATAAAACAAAAAATATCATGGCAAACAATATAAGTTGTCTTAAAGAAAAAGCCAGGGATTTGTTTCGATTTTTCATCATCATACCTCCAGATGGTCCGGATTAAATTATTTTGAATCGGTGAAGAAAAAATAAAAGCAATTATTCACCGCAGAGAACGCAGAGGACGCAGAGTTTTTGCAGAGTTTTTAATGAAGTTAACACTTCAGACAATTAATAATTCCATAATATTTGAGTAAATGCCGGTCTCCTGACCAGCATAAAATGTTGCAAAATCGTGGTTAAAAATCCTCGCAAAAAGGGCTGAATAGCTACAAATAAAAAAGAATTCCCGGTAATTTTATATCATGTAGAAACATTTGGCTTTTCCACTATTTTTCTCTTTTTCATTAATGTTTTATAAAAATGGTATGCAAGGTACAACAAAATCAGAACAAGGAAGAATGCAAGTATCGGTACAAGAATGGATAAAGCGACGCCAATCGCCGCGCTTAGATCTTCGATAAAAGATAAAAGTGGGTTTGCCACTCCCGCTGTAAGGGCAGTTGATCCCCCGCGTATTGTCGCTTTTTTCATGTGAATAATTTCCGATATCGATCCCCCGGCAATTATCCCCAGAACAATCGCCAATACAGGATCCATTTTCACGATAACAGCGGCGAAAATAATTGTACCTGCGACAGGTTTTACAATAAGCCCAACTGAATCCAGCACGTTATCAATGACCGGCAATTTATCTCCCAGCACTTCAACAAGGGTTGCAATTCCAAACACAATCAGGGCGGGATTACTACCAATCCACTCAAAAGACGGATCGACTTGAATTTTTCCAAGTCGATGAAGCATACTAATTACAAGAAGTGGTAAAAAAGCCCTCAAACCGGCGCAGGCTGCAAGGGAAATCCCCATCGCTACCTGCATTACCAGTTGTGCATATTCCATTTTTTCACATTCCTCAAATAATTTTGAGCCATACTTTCCTGGTGCGTGGGCCGTCGAATTCACAGAAAAAGACTTTCTGCCAGGTTCCCAGTTTTAGCTTGCCGTTTTCGATGATTATCGTTACGGAGGGTCCAATCAAAGAGGTTTTTATATGTGCCGCGGAGTTTCCCTCAAGATGGTCATATCCGTCATTCCATGGTATTCTCCTGTCCAGTTCCATAATCATATCTTTAACAACGTCAGGATCCGCGCCCTCGTTTATAGTTACCGCCGCCGTGGTGTGGGGAATATAGGCAGTGCAAATGCCGTCTTTTATCCCGGACTCGGTAACTTTTTTCTGCATTTTATCTGTTATACATAAAAATTCGCTTCTTGCCGAGGTTTTGACACTGAATTCCAAGGTTCAGTCCTCCTTTTTATCCGCTTCGCTATCTTCGCTGTTCTCCTCCCGGCCTTCCGGATTCTCCGATTTTTCTTCATCTTTCTCTTCATCGGATTCTTCTTCCTCCGGGCGGGGAGGTCCAAATATATCCAGTTTCCACATTGCGATGATGTATATGATAATGATGGCAAATATTGACAGGTACTGAATAAATGTTGATTTTTTACTTTCTTTTATTGCTTCTTCTTGTACACTTTTTATATCCTGCGTCGTTACCCTGTAAGGCTTCAGGACAAATTTACCTGATTGATTTTGTATAATATTGCCAAATACCGAATATTCATTTCCCTGCCTTATAGTCTCAACAGATCGATTGGGGATTATAGGATTTTGAATTTTGTTCTTAATATCAATAATCTGTTCCGGCTGCCCCTGGACGAGAATGGCGCCTTCGCCAATCTGGACATTGAAATCATTTGTTTCAAAGTTGAGATATTTTTCCTTGCCTTTTTTCCCTGCGGTAGGATCGACCTCTTTTTCTATATACCCTATCACATTTTTAGGCAATCTCTGAATGAATTTGTCAGGTTCGGCCTTGGTTACTTTTCCCCTGACCGACACCCGTTGCCCGTTTAATGCCCCGGGATTTTCCAGATTTTCTGCCGTTAAAATCTGGAACCTGGAAAAATCAGCCCCCATGGGATGATGACTGAACATGTATGTAATTGCAACCATTGCAATGACGAGAAAAATTGTAAGTACTAAAAACCTGGTGGTGTTTCTAATCTCCATATTTCCTCCAATAACGTGCAAAACTGCTTATAAATTCAGCAAATCCCGTGGATCTCCTCCATTTTAATAACTCAGGTCATTTTTTCCTGAACATTCCTCTCTGTATGGCTATGCTGTACAAAATCGTTTTTATCATAAACGGAGTAAGCCATGGGTGTTTCGAGAGCATCCTTGCAATGATTCCCGTAAGAAACGGTGCGGCAAAACTGTTTCCGGTGCAGGTTTCATAACCATGTTTCAACCAGGGAAGTTTCACATTTACACCCTTTGTGAGAAATTCTACGGGTGGATAGTCGTTAAAGTAAAACTGGTATGGATCCTCAATGTCAACCGCTTTTACTCCTATTATAGAAGAAAACACAGCGGGAAAGCTCGGCGTCGGGGCATTGTTTTGCGCCGCAACCATGAGGAGCTTTTTGAAATATGCACTGTCAATCAGGCTATGAAGAGGAGCGAAATACCTGTCTCTCGTGGTCCCAAGGGATAGGTTCGCCAGAGGAATCTTGTTTTCAATGACCCATTTAATTCCTTTCAGAAATACATCCCCACCTCCGGTGAGAGTGTTTCCCAGGACTTTGACGCTATAAATTTCAGCTTCCGGGGCAAGCATATGTATAGCTCCCGCACATGCTGTGCCATGTCCAAAAGCGTCAGTATGATCGCCTTCAATATGCTCGATTCCGTTTTTTGTTTTCCTGATATCGACGCCTCCCGCGATGGAACTTTCAAGAGCGGGATGAGTTCTGTCAATACCGCTGTCTATCACTGCAACCTTTATTCCTGCGCCCGTTGAATCTCCCCAGGCCCATTGAGGCGTTATGTGCTCAAACGGGGTTCCCGAGAGATCGGGAAATTTGTCTTGTCTTGTAATTTTCATATATTTCTCCAGGAGAATAAAGCCGGGTAATATTTGAATTATAATCGATAAATCTCAGGTTTACCAACGTTGAAGACCTTGTTGAAAAAAATTATCAAAGTCGGATAGTAAATATTGAAACGTAGTTGAAACGAAGAGGAAATTCCATTGACTCGAAGAAATTCCTTCTTAATAAAACTATTTAAAAAGATATTGGAGAAATATATCATGGAAGGTAATAATAAATCAAACCTCAGTGAAGTCGAAAAGTTGAAGAGTGAAATTGAGAATCTTCGCTTCGAGAATCGACATCTTCTTCAAAAAATGGAAGACAAGCTTCTGGGTGAAAAAATCCGCGAATCTATCAGAATGATAAATATGGCGGCGGTGATCAAATCACTTCAGGATCATAAGGATTTTCTAAAGCTCCTCCTGCAGATGACAAAGAAAGTAGTCGGTGCTGAAGCGGCATCAATCATTCTGTATGATCACAAAGAAAACGAGCTTTTCTTTGAAGAGGCGGTTGGAGAGAAAGCTGAAGAAGTCAAAAAATTCCGTTTGAAATCGAATGAGGGAATAGCCGGATATTGCTTTACAACAGGTGAAGCCCTTGCAGTGGCCGATGTCATGAAAGATTCCCGATTTAAAAGGGAAATCTCCGAGTCAATTCATCATAAACAAAAGGCTCTAATGGCGGCTCCTCTAATTTATCACCAGGAGATAATAGGTGTAATGGAAGCGATTAATAAAATAGATGGGGGTGTATTTTCCGCAGAAGACCTGGAAACCTTCACTTTAATTGCCAATTTTTCCGCAATGTTTTTGAGGAAGTCCGGCCTCTATTGTGATTTATATTCGTTGTTCCTGATAATTTTCCGGCATCTTGTTCTTGATAGAAATCAAGAAAGTATTTCCGCCAGGGATTTTAACAATCTCTCCAGGAAATTGGAAGAAGAAAGAGTCTTATCGGCTGAATATGGTGAAGCTATTGAATTGTCGTCGTTGGTTGAGGAGATATCATCACATGGAAAAGAAGAACAAAACCTTGCCAGATCAATTCTGAAAAGCTTGAATGGCTATTTAAAGGAAAAGGGTCAGCTTCACCACGATGTCGCAATTGACTGGATGATGGATTAATGATATACGTTTTATTTATTCTTGGATTCGTGCTCATAATAAAGGGTGCGGATTTTCTTATTCAGGGCTCTTCCTCACTTGCCGGTAAAATGGGGATCTCTCCCATGATTATTGGACTTACGGTTGTCGCTTTCGGAACATCTGTGCCGGAGCTGGTGATTAATGTGTTTTCCGCTCTCAGTGCGGAGACTACCGATATTGCTCTTGGTAATATTGTGGGAAGTTGTATCTCGAATATTCTTTTAATCCTCGGACTCACTGCCGCAATATTTCCACTCAAAGTGAAGGTTTCCACGGTATGGAAAGAGCTTCTTTTCAGTTTGTTCGCTGTTGGACTTCTTTTTGTAATGGCAAATGATATATTTTTCGACAATACAAGAGAGTCGGTTCTGGGGAGAACAGACGGGATAATCCTTCTGAGCTTTTTTGGGATATTTTTATATTATGTTATCGTAGAAGCGATGAATGACAGAAAAGAACACCAGAAAGAAACAAGAATTCTTGAGGAGGAAGAATATACCAGAAGGTTGGAAGAGGGGGAAGATCAGGAAAAAGGCAAAGCCGGCAAAGCCTCTCCTGCACTTGATGAAAATGGGAAGGAATGCAATGAGGAAAAGGGATATGTAATGGCATTGAAGATTTTTGCCGGATTGATCGCACTTTGCTTCGGCGGAAAGTGGATTGTCGATGGAGCGGTTGTCATAGCCACGAAATTCGGAATGAGTCAATACCTTATCTCTGCAACTATAATTGCCGTCGGGTCTTCACTTCCTGAGCTTGTAACTTCACTGGTGGCGGCATATAAAAAAGAGCCCGATCTCTCGGTGGGAAATATAGTGGGATCAAATATCTTTAATATCCTATGGGTTCTTGGGGTTACATGTATTATAAGACCGATTCCCGTCCCTCTGGATATAAACGTCGATCTTATATTCCTGATACTAATAACGGTTTATCTTTTTCTATTCCTGTTCGTCGGAAAAAAATACAAGCTGGAGAGATGGCAGGGGATATCCTTCACGATTCTGTATATATTTTATGTAGTCTATATAATAATGAGAAAGATGAATTAACAACGGATGATGGAAGTCGGAGATCGGACGACGGATTGTGGAGAACGGATAATGGATCCCGTTTCCCACTTCTCGTTTCCCACCACTCGTATGTAGGAGGGACGTCCCCGTCCCGATAAAAGGAAAAAGGAAAAAGGATCTCGTTTCCCATGTCCCTTTTCCCTTATAGGGGACGTCCCCGTCCCGATAACTTCTCAATTTCCGTTTCTCACTTCTCTTTTCTCAAATCCCGCCTCCCCATCATGAAACTTCATGAACCTCGAAAATGGGACCTACCATACCTATCCCCAGTATATCTTTTCTAACTTTTCCCCTTATATTTACATGTTTGCCGTTCTGATAAAGATCAACAGGCCCGTCCTTCAGCTGATAGACATCGCCCTTTTTTGTCTCGAGAACCCAGATGCCGCCCTCGATTTCGCTTTTCCTGACCGTTCCCTTGATCTGTTTCATGAAATACCTCCCCGTATTATGTGAATTTTGATATTAAAAGCTCCGCGTCCTCTGCGGTGAATAGTTAACTTTTTTCCTTTTTCCCATTCAATTTTATCAGAGCGTATCCAAGAATCATCGCAAGGACAAAATTCAGAATCAGCCAACCCTTGTCCAGTACAAATGTGCCGGGAATCCAGTGAACATCGGCCGATCTTGTTATGGCAAAAAGGATTTGCGCGGCGAATCCCAGTGAGAGTCCTGCGGCGAGTTTTTGCCAGCGAGTCTTATAGAGAATTACACCGATAATAAATGGAATTAATACACTATAAAATAGCGGGTTAATATGTGCACCGGGTCCGAATATGACACAATCCCATTCGGGGATTCCCCTTGTTAAAAGATTTACCCCCGGAAAACTGGCCGCTTTTGTATAGTAAAGGAAGAACAAACCGGTCGAACCCATCAGCCATCCTATGAGAAGCAGGGGTGAAAAAGCATATTTCCTGAAGTCCTTCATACCTATGATAACGATTATGATGATAAGAACCACAATTGCGATGATCAATTTTATCCATCCCAGGTCAATTGTGGACTTATTTACCGCCGCTCCGGCGTCAAGGATTCCTGCGCCATATCCTTCCGGCAGGTTTATCCCTTTCTTGCGGGCGGATTTTTTCAGAATGGAAATTATTTCCTTGTTGCCCGTAACACCGGTTGAAGCAACAAGTGCGGCGGCACCGGCAACATGGGGACATGCCATAGAAGTGCCCTGGAAAAGGTAGTATCCTTCCTTCTCGGGATCTTTTATTTTTATTGTATTCTGGAGCACACCGTCAGGCATGCCGTCTTTATTCTGGTCAACTCGCAGATCGCCTCCGGGGGCGGCTATGTCAATATCTTTGCCCCTGTTCGAGTATGGAGCCAATTTATCGTCAAACCGGGTGGCAGAAACGGCAAGGCAAGAGGAATATGCCGCTGGATAACCGATTTTTCGAGACCTGCTGTTGCCGGCGGCGCATACTATTACAACACCTTTCTTGTATGCATAATCACAGGCCGATTTTAACACGGAGCTGGGAAACGGACCGCCAAGACTCATGTTGATAACCTTGGCGCCATGATCTGCCGCATAACGAACCGCATCCGCAATATCGGAAACTTTGCCATAACCGTTGGCCGAAAGAACTTTTAAGGGCATTATTCTTGACTTGTAGGCGATTCCTGCGACTCCCTTCCTGTTGTTCGTGGTCTGGGCTATTGTACCGGCGACATGAGTGCCGTGGGCATGATCGTCATTCGGATGATTGTTTTTATCGACAAAGTTATATCCCCTAACGAAATTGGTTTTTTCAAGATCCTCAACCCTGTGAAACTTTCCGTAGTCTTCATATGCAACACCTGTATCTATTACCGCTACGATCACACCTTCACCCCTGGTGCGATCCCAGGCTTTTCGAACATTGATTTTTTCCAGGTGCCATTGGTATTTATAAAGGGGATCATTTGGCTTCGAAGTAAGGATGTGATAATAATAGTTAGGCTCGGCATATTCAACACTGTTGTCTCTTTTTAGCTTTTTCAGGATCCCCGACATTCTGTATTCACCCACCAGGGCCGTCATTATTCGCTCATCCCGGGAGAAAATACTATTGAATTTCAGATCGATTGAAAAGTCCCTCTCGAGCTTTTCTATGTGCGACATCGTAGTGTTATCCTTGAAGTCAACGATAATCTCTTCCGGCGCATAAAAGGATTGTCCACCCTGATAAATATCAACTCCGGTGATTTTTGGTATGTTCTCATCAGCCCGGGCGAATGAGTCTGAATTGATATCCGGGGAAAGACACAAAAAGAACAGACAAATAGATAACAGTATTGATATAAAAATAAATTTTTTCATGACGACCCCCTGCAAATTTTTCTTTGATTATTAATTTATTAAAGTATCACCTTTCATTATATATTATATTAGGTGAGAAGACAAATATTCCCTTGAGTGAGAAGATAAATACTCCCCATATAATTTTATATTTTCCTCACAAATAAAGGAGTTCGTTATCATATTTAGAAATAATATCATTATCTTTTTCTATTTTTTTTTGTTAAAAGTAGTAATGTGTTTACTAATGATAAATAAAAAATTTGACATAGGGCAGTTTCTAACCGAAAACCATATTAATTACCGGGGAGGTAAACAACGTTTGTCTATGAGCTTCAAGAAAACAAGATTTATTGGGGTTCTGTTATGTTTGGTTTTCCTTCTGTCTTTTTTTCCGGCATTGGCGCAGAAAAAAAAGAAATCTGACAAAAAAGCGGAGGAAATAATTCAAAGAATCTGGGAAGTTAACAGCCGTATTGATACATATCAGGCAAAAGTGAATCTGATGCGTCAGAATGATGAAGCTTTTAAAGGCATTTTTCCGCCAATGCAAGTAGGGTTTATTCAAGCCGGAGGATTAATTAATTATACCAATAAACCGAAAATAATGCAGGTTTTTTTGTATCCCAGGGGTAAAGGGAAAAAGGATTATTATTACAAATTTACATCCACAGATGGCTATAATCTCAAATTAGCTCCGGACTATAAGGATATTTTTAAGGACTATCCAGAACTTGGAAAAGAGCAGAAAGTTTCCCCATCCCCCACACTATCAAAAACAATGATTGAGGACAGTCAGTTGTCATCACCCACGCCCTCACCCTCACCAACAGAATTTATCGGATTCTACAGCACTGAAATATACAACATTTTTGAACCGGAAAAAAAAATGAAGGATGGAAGCCTTGTTTTTTCGGCAAAGAACCCGATAAATCTTCTTATACCGTTTACTTTCAAGGATATTGCGACTGATACAAAAAGGTATTATAAAGGGATTGGGTCCACACATGGCTTTAATTGTGAAATAGTCGAGATACACAGTCCGAGATATGGTATTTCAAGACTTTATGTAACCGGAAAAGGAGACCGTCAGCATCCCACTTCAAGAGAGCCTTACATTGTGAGAATCGACAGGATCAATGCAATCGGGATTACTCTTGCATCTGCAAGATATTCAAATTTCAAGGTTTTTCGAAAAGGTGGTCGTTTTTACAAAGATATCAACTTACTGGCATTTTCCCAGCCAATCTCAAGAGGATTGGTTAGCGATATTCATACTAATCTTCAGGAACTGGTCGGTGTTCTAAAACCTGATTCAGGCACTTCAACTCCCAAAGGTAAAAAGAAATCCAGGAGCGGGACGGCTGTCGGGTTCGGCCCAATATGGCAGGCCGGCTCTGTTGCGACTGTCATTCTTTTATCGCTTGTCCTTACTTTTCTTTATTATCGTTTCTGGTTCTTCAAGAAGAAAAGGGAGCCATTTGCAAGGGAAGTTATTGTTGTAGAGGGCGACAGGCCTGAAGAAAAAATTTCCAACGTTTTTGCAGATTTAGGAATTCCCACATCCTCCTTCAGCTCGGAGAAATTAACAGAGGAAAGAAAGCTGCTTGGTGCAAAACAGAAAAAGCGTCCCCGGGTTGTAGTGATAGCTCCCGGTATGTTTTCAAAGATCAAGTCTTACAATTTCCTTATAAAAGCATACGTTGAGGATGGAGGAAGAGTGATTGTTTTTGAGCATGGCGTTGAGCAAATAAAAGACATGCCCTTTACACCCACATTTATCCCGTATGACAGAACTGACCCCCATCTTTCCTTCATAATTATGCCTAAATGGGAAAAATTATGGAAGCAGACCAGCCTGGAAGAAATTCATAAAAGGACTGCCGCTTTTTATCCTTATGAATTAGTTGCCAGAATAAAAGAGAAAGATCTCAAGATAGAGCCGATTGTTGTTGTGACAAATCCCAAGACAAAGATAAACTCGGTTGCCATAAGCCTCGTATATGATGAAAAAGGTGAGTACCTTCTAGTTCAATACCGCCTGATAGAGGCGATAAGAAAGCTCAAATTCACATCAGGAACGGCGGAAAAAATGTTGAGGGATCTTATAGCTTACATGTTTGGAAAAGAGAAACGTATTGAATTTGCCCCCCGCTGGATGAAGAGATTGTTTTCACAAAGGCCTTCAGAATAACAGGTTGGAGTTGTTTCTATGTTAACAGTCTTTTTTCATTAATTATTAATTTAATAAGGAGTTATATCAGAAGATGAAGATAAAACCCAGAAACCCCATGCCAGAGCAGGATCCCCTGCAAAGAGTTCACAATTTCGATGAAGTTCCTCTGGGTTATGATCCTTCGCTTGCAATAGCGGAGGCCGAGAGGTGCCTGCAATGTAAAAATCCGATATGTATCCAGGGCTGTCCGGTACATGTTCCGATACCCGAATTTATCAAATTAATTGCACATGGAAAATTTATAGAGGCGAGTCTTGCAATAAAAACGGTCAATAATCTTCCCGCTATCTGCGGGAGAGTATGTCCCCAGGAAACTCAGTGTGAGATAAAGTGTGTGCTTTCAAGGAAATTTAAGCCGGTGGCAATAGGCCGTCTGGAGCGTTTTGCGGCCGATTACGAGATGAAAGCAGGTGTTGTCCCGCCGAAAGTAACAAAATCAAAAGGCAAAGCAGTGGCAGTTGTCGGGGCGGGACCCGCAGGTCTTACATGCGCCGGCGATCTTGCCAAAATGGGCTATAATGTTACTGTTTTTGAGGCACTCCATGAGCCGGGAGGAGTCTTAACATACGGGATCCCACCTTTCAGACTTCCCAGGGATATTATGAAAGTGGAGTTCGACTATATCAGGGAGCTTGGTGTTGAAATCATTCCCAATATTGTGGTGGGACGCTCAATCAAAATTCCTGAGCTTTTCCAGGATAGCTATAAAGCTGTATTTGTCGGAACGGGAGCGGGAGCACCGATTTTCCTCGGCATTCCCGGAGAAAACAGTCTGGGAGTTTTCTCTGCAAATGAATTCCTCACCCGTGTCAATTTGATGCACGCATATCGCTTCCCGAAATATGACACGCCTGTTCCCACTCCAAAAAATGTTGCTGTGGTAGGCGCAGGAAATGTTGCTATGGATTCCTGCCGCAACGCCTTGCGGTTGGGAGCGGAAAAAGTATATTGCGTTTATCGCCGCTCAAGATTGGAAATGCCTGCAAGGGATGAAGAAATAGAGCATGCCGAGGAAGAGGGAGTCATTTTAAAGCTTCTTTGCAATCCGAAGAGAATTTTCTATAATTCTGCAGGATGGATTACCGGTATGGAGTGTATAAAAATGAAACTTGGTGAACCTGACAGCTCGGGGAGAAGAAGACCTCTTCCAATTCCCGACTCGGAGTTCCTGCTTGAAGTTGATATGGCAGTTATCGCTGTCGGAACTCGCTCCAACCCGTTGATTCGTCAGACGACACCGGGCTTGGGAACTAATAAAAAAGGTTACATTGAGGTGGATCCCCTTACGCAGGCTGCAAATCTTCCCGGTGTTTATGCCGGCGGAGACATAGTAACCGGTTCGGCAACGGTTATTGAAGCGATGGGAGCCGGAAAAACCGCCGCCGAGAGTATCCACGAATATATCGAGTCTCTCGAATAAATAGGGGGTATAAATAATGCTTGCAATTAAAGGTGGAAAAATATTTACAATAACAAATGGGATTATCGAGAATGGGATTATACTTGTCGAGAATAGTAAGATATCCCAGGTAGGCACTGATGTATCTATACCGGAAGATTGTAGAGTAATTGATGCCAGTGGAAACTCAATCTTTCCGGGGATGATTGATGCACATACTCATCTCGGGGTTATTCAGGAAGGATTGAGGTCAATGGGGCTTGATCACAATGAAAAGTCCGATCCTATTACACCTCAATTAAGAGTCATAGATGCCATTGATCCTTTCGACCCGGCTTTTGATGAAGTGATGAAAGCAGGAATAACAACGGTTCTTATTGCCCCGGGAAGTGCAAATCCCATAGGGGGGCAATGCTCGGTGGTGAAGACTGTCGGAAAGACCGTAGAAGAGATGTTGTTGGTCAAAAACGCCGGGATAAAGTTCGCCCTGGGTGAAAATCCCAAGGTTACATATGGCTCCAGAAATTTATCTCCATATACCAGGATGGGAGTGGCGGCGATAATCAGGGAAAACCTGTGCAAAGCTTATGAATACTCTGTGAATAAAGAATCCCAACTCATGAATGAGGATATAGCCGTCCTGAAAACCGATTTGAAGATGGAAGCCCTTTCCAATGTTGTAAATGGAAAGATTAGGGCAAGGATACACGCACACAAGGCCAGTGATATAATGACCGCTATAAGAATAGGCGAAGAATTTGACCTGGATATTGTGCTTGAGCATTGTACTGAGGGTGACAAGGTTATAAGTGAAATTGCACGGCATGGGATCCCGGTTGTTCTCTCACCCTTGATGAGTCCCAGGACAAAACCGGAGACTAAAGAGCGGGGAATGGAAATTGCCGCAAGATTGGCCGCCCGAGGAATTCTTGTAGCTATTTCGACTGACGGTATTTCACAATCCGCCAGGTGGCTGCCGATAAATGCGGGCTTATGCGTAAGATACGGAATGAAAGAAGAAGACGCAATGAAGGCGATCACTATCAACGCAGCCAAGATTCTTGGACTGGATAACAGACTTGGCAGCATAGAAAAGCACAAGGACGCGGATATTATTATTATGAAGGGGCATCCCCTTGAGACAAGAACACGAATATCGGCGGTTATTATTGAAGGCAAGGTGAAGTATCTCAGGGCGGAAATCCTCGAGCAAAAAGAAGCGGAGTAGTAAATGTGCGCGTTGGCAATTAAGAGTAAGTTGAAAATTGAGACCGTAAAAATCGGAGCGATGTCGGACGAGGGAGGTACAAGATCCCATAATGTGAAAGTTGGCGGGCAAAGTGCCATGCCATTTCTTTTTAAGGATGGAGTAATTCCCAATTCCCCCGTTATTGCTTATGAATTTCAGGATGTCGCGCCTGTTGACTGGCCGACAAGCCTTGGGGAGGCAATGGGCGAAGTATGGAGTGATCCTGTTAAATGGGCCGAGTATATTTGCTCTATCGGTTTCCCTGAAAACACCCAAATCAAGAATAATTCTCTCCTCTTTCTCAGGTTGATGGGGGCGCATCCCGATCGGGGAGGTAAGGAAATAGATAAGGTGGTCAGTGAATTCAGGCGAATTCTTGACAATATAAAAACACCCCTGATTGTCATCGGATGTGGTGTGAATGAGATAGACAGGAAACTCATGCCCAAAATCGCAAGGGAAGCTTCAGGTGAAAAACTTCTTATCGGGAATGCCGTTGCCGAGAATTATAAAGAGTTAACGGATTGTTGTATCAAATATGGACATAGCATTATCACCGAGTCTCCCATCGACATTAACATCGCAAAGCAGGCAAATATATTGGTTCAGGACGCCGGTCTTCCCGGTGACAGAATTGTCATGTATGCAACAACAGGCGCACTGGGATATGGAATGGAATATGCATACTCAATTATGGAAAGAACCAGGCTCGCGGGCTTACAGGGTGACAGGTATATGAATAAACCCCAGATTGCCTTTGTGGGACAGGAATCCTGGCGTGTCAAGGAAGCAAATAAAAGTAAAACTGCGGGAGTAATGTGGGAATATGTAACATCACTTGCATACCTGCACGCAGGGGCGGATATTGTGGTTCTCAGGCATCCGGAATCCGGGAGAAAAGTAGCCCAATATCTAAATTCAATATCTAAATAACCATCCGGGATTATTATATTTTTCCTCTTCAAGATTTGCAATCAATTTTATCTCGGATGAAGTAAAATTATCCTCATAGACATTACATCCCCAACTTTTCTCGAAACCGGATATCAGTGCATTGCAAATGTCCTCGAATAAATAGTCCAATCCCGTTTCACCATAAAGGCTTGTCATCTTCGCCACTGCATTTTTATATGCAATTTCTCTTTCTTCGTCATTCTGGAAATTCAAAATTTCAAAAAGATATTTGAATTTAGGCCTGATGGGAATAGACCCGTGGGCAAGCATATAATCTCCAACTTTTTTCTGCGCTGTTCCTGCAATTTTTTTACCGTTAAGCATGAGCTCATATCTTGATGGAGATGCAAAACAGGCTGATGTTCTATTGCGGATTCCCCGACCATATTTTTCCACAGGCAGAACCCGGGCAGATATACCAATCATATTCAAGCCGGACTCCAGTGCCTCGTGGATGCTCTTGAATATTTCCCAAAGTCCCCTTTTGAAAGCTGGAATCACAAGGCAAAATGTAACTTCTTCCCAATGCAGGACAGCTCTGCCACCTGTGGGCCTCCTTACAATGTCATATCCTTTTGCCTCGATTCTCTCGATATTGACTTCATTGATCTTCTGGAAATATCCTAGCGAAAGCGTAGGTTTTTCCCATTGATAAAAACGAAGAGTAGGGGAGACAGGATTTTTCATCAGCTCAACCAGCAGGGCTTCATCAGCGGCCATATTAAACGAGCCGGGGTGAACACCGTCATTAATAATCCTGAGAGTATTGATGGTTTCTTTTTTTGTAATCCTGCTCAACTCCGATGGTCTGAAAGCCAAATTTTTAGTCCGGGGACGAATAATAGGCAATAATTTGTTATTCTGATTGAATATTTGCTAAGTTGAGGGCAGATCCTTCGTTACGGTTAATTCCAGCTATCGGATAATATTTTTACAGAAATCTCTAAAAGGGTATTATCAGGATCTGTCAAATAAGGAGAGAACTTACGCGAATCCACGAAAGAAATAAGTGAATAATGTTATTCATTTACGGAACTTGCGCTGTAGCAGGGTAAAGGGTCTGTGACAGGTTCTGAGCGGGATATTATCTTTATTTTTTTGAATAAACCTTGGCGAGAAAGTTTATTACTTGCTTAAAGTGTCTTCCAAAACGAAGGATTTCCTTCGATATATGAATCATCACAGAGCAAGAAAGCTTTGTCAATGAGAAAATCATTGAAGTAAAGTTTTTCTATCTTATACCGCTCGGTATGACAATTGCATAAGTCCCGTAAGAAATTATTTGTTAATAATCAGGTGCTTATTAATTTTTTAAAAGATATTTAATAAAAGCCCCTTTTTACTTTAATAGCAATAAATCTGAGAAGGAGATGGAAAATGGACTATTACCTTAGTGAAGAATTGGAGATGATTCGGGATCTCGCCCGGAAAATTGCAACTGAAATGATTGCACCGAGAGCCGCCGAACTTGATGAAAAAGAAGAGTTTCCATGGGAAATTATAAACATATTAAAAGAGTCCGACTTTATGGGGGTTTACCTGCCGGAAGAGTATGGTGGATTGGGCGGCGGAATATTGGAGCTTTCAGTCGTTGTAGAAGAGCTTTCCCGTGCATGCGGTGGAGTAGCGGTTAGTTATGCCGCTAATGCTCTGGGATCTTTTCCGATTCTCCTGTTTGGAACTGAAGAGCAGAAGAAAAAATACCTGCCGGACGTTGCGTCAGGTGAAAAACTGGCAGCATTCGCACTGACAGAGTCAGAAGCGGGATCAGATGCCGGAAATGTTAAGACAACGGCAAAAAAAGACGGGGATTTCTATGTTCTCAATGGAAGAAAGCAGTGGATTACAAACGGTGGAGAAGCCGACGTCTATACAGTAATTGCTTCAGTAAAACCCAATAAGGGAGCCAGAGGACTGAGCGCGTTTATCGTTGAAAAAGATACTCCCGGCTTTAGTTTCGGCAAAAAAGAAAAAAAGATGGGCATTCGTTGCTCTTCAACAAGAGAACTTATATTTGAAGATTGCCGTATTCCCGCTGAAAATCTCCTCGGATTAGAGAGCAGGGGCTTTATGGTAGCAATGAAAACTCTCGATATGGCTCGCCCCGGAGTTGCAGCGCAGGCAATTGGAATCGCGCAGGGAGCATTGGACCACGCGATCGCATTTGGAATGGAAAGAGTACAGTTTGGTCATGCTATCACAACTTACCAGGCAATTAAACACAAAATAGCGGAATGCTCAACACGTATTGAGGCCGCAAGAGCTTTGACTTATGCAACGGCGAAAATGATTGATAAAAATGAAAAAAATTACTCCAAGGAATCCGCAATGTGCAAGCTTTTTGCCTCGGATACGGCAATGTTTGTTACAACTGAGGCCATACAGATATATGGAGGCCATGGCTATATGCGGGAATATCCTGTAGAAAAGTATTTCAGAGATGCCAAGATTACACAGATCTATGAAGGCACTAATGAAATTCAGAAGAATGTTATTGCAAATGAGGCTTTGAGAGAAGCAAGGAAGAATAGAAAGAAAACAAACTAGATTCACAAGTAAACCGTTAAAACGGTTGAAAAGGTTTCTTTGTCTTGCTATCCCCCGGCTAAAGCCGGGGGATAGTCTCATGGGTTGCACCGGGCTCTGGTTGGTGGATAGTGTTTGCACTCGGACTTCGCTTGAGGTCTGGGGGATAAGCTTGGGTTCAAATTAAGTAGGGAAATGTCCTGACGCATCGTTAATTTGTGCTCAGATATTAACTACAGGTTCTATTATGAAGGGAAATATCCTGACACGTTGTTAATATTTAACATGAGATTAGCCCCCAACTTCAGTTGGGGGGGATGAGGATAGTATCTCTCCTCTCGTAACGAAAACTTAGCCGTTTTAACGGCTTTCCTGATAAGCTTTACTCATTCAGATATAATATCTCTTATTTATCAAATTATCATCGGGGTGTGAAATAAATGGAATTTGAATACAAAGCTGTATCACCTTCAGGAGAAGTGGTGATGAAAAATGGTGAGGCTACTTCAAGGATAGATATGATAAAGACACTCAAGGAGAAAGGATACACGCTCCTTGATTTGAAGGAAGTTTCAGCGGAAGCCCTGAAAAAAACAGGCACGGGAAATATTAACTTTAGCTTGGAATTCGGTGTTTCCGAAAAAAGTATTGTGCTTTTTACAAGACAGTTTGCCTCGACATTGAATGCAGGAATCCCGATCCTTCGATGTCTTACCATCCTGAGAAAACAGTCAACAAGCAACGCTCTCAGAAAGATACTCCTGAAAGTTGATGAAGATATTCAGATGGGCAAGACCTTATATGAGGCGATGAAGGAGCATAGCTCAACTTTTTCAAGATTATATTTAAGCACAATCAGGGTGGGGGAGACCAGCGGATCTTTGCCGAAGGTAATGAACCAACTGGCAGATTCCCTTGAAGCTCGTTTCGAATTGAAGAGGAATGTCAAGGAAGCAATGAGCTATCCTGTATTTATTTTAATATTCAGCGGTGTCATGGTCTTCCTTATGATTAAATATCTTCTCCCTACATTTACCCCAATATTTGAAAATTCCGGACTGGACATTCCAAGGGATTATCCTGTTACGCAATTCTTAATTAATATTGGAAACATAGCTCAAAAGATATGGATAATTCCTTTGATTATAGCTATCATCCTGTTGATTTATGGGATATATCGCCTGGTCATTCACTTCCCGAAGAGCAAAATAGTTCTGGACAAATTGATTTTCTTTTTTCCCTTCTTTCAGGGGTTTATCCAGATGGAGATATTTGCCAGTATTTCAAGCACCATGGGACTTTTAATCTCAAGCGGCGTTCCGATGCTTGAGAGCATAAGGCTTTGTGCGGACTCATCAAATAATCTTTTTGTAAGCAATTCTCTGTTAAAAGTGCAAGGGTTGCTGGAAAAAGGAACGCGATTATCCGGGGCGATGAACAAGGTAGAGATTTTCCCCCTGATTATGCTCCAGATGGTGCAGATTGGAGAGGAAACAGGCTCGCTTGATCGGTCATTCAATAGTACCGCACTTTACTTCAGAAGAGAGCTTCAAGGCTCCCTGGGAGCGATAACATCACTTGTCCAGCCCGTGATGATGATATTTGTCGGGGTTGCCGTGTTCTTCTTTGTAATGGGAGTATTCCTGCCCATCATGGGCATCTCTCAGGCCTATCAAAAACAAATGTAATGGAGAGATATTATGGATGCAGATTCAAATGAAAGAAAAAGTCAATTCAAGGATGTTCCTAAAGTAGATCTTCTCACCATGGATATAAACAGGGAAGTCGCGAAAATTCTCCCGGAAGAGATTTGCAGGAAGATTGAAGGAATATGTATAGGTAAGCCCGATGGCAAGACTCTTGTAATAGCTGTGAAGGATCCTTATCACATTTATATTTATGATGAAATTCAATATGTTACAGGAAATAAGTATAAGGTTCTTCTCCTACAGGGGGAGCCCAAGCTTGTGGATTTAGCTATAGAGTTTATTTATAGAGTGCCTGTGCAGGCACAGGGTTCTCCCTGGTCCGAATGGCTTGAGAAGAAGAAGTATGAAGGCGAGAAGTTAGATGTTACATCTACCGGAGCTGATAAGGAGACTGTGATTACCGATATCACCGGCACGATTATCGAAAAAGCTAACAAGATAATAAGTGAAGCTATATCCGTGGGCGCAAGTGATATTCACCTTGAGACATTCGAGGATCAACTCACTGTCAGATATAGAATTGACGGCGTGCTTCATATAATGGATGTCATCTCTGATCTCGCCGAGGCAAGGGCTCTTATTCATCGAGTAAAAATCATGGGAAATATGGATATAGCCCAGGACAGAATAACACAGGGAGGTCGAATAAGTGTAAAAGTCGCCGATCAGGAGTTTGACTTGAGAGTAAGTATTGTTCCTGTTCCCGACGGAGAGAGCATTGTACTTCGCCTCCTCAACAAAGGTGCTTTTAATTTGAGTCTGGAAACGCTGGGTTTCAATGAAGAGCAACTTGAAACATATAAGAAAATGGTTTCCATGCCTTATGGGATTATTCTTGTATCAGGTCCTACAGGGTCGGGAAAATCTACCACGCTTTATGCAAGCCTGAAGGAGATAAGCAGACCGGACAGGAAGCTCATCACGGTGGAAGATCCGATTGAATATCAGATGTCCGGAGTCGTACAAGTACAGGTAAACCTTGCTCCCCGGGAGGAGGAAAAGAAAGTAACATTTGGCAAGGCTTTGAGAGAATTTCTACGCCAGGATCCCGATGTTATTCTTATAGGAGAGATCAGAGATAATGAGACCGCCGAGATTGCCGTAAAGGCGGCGCAGACAGGTCACCTGGTGTTGTCAACGATTCATACCAATGATGCGGTGGGTATTATAAACAGGTTGAAGGATATGGCTGTTGTTCCTTACCTCATCTCATCAACTCTCATCGGCGCAATCGCACAGAGACTGGTAAGACGGCTATGTATTCATTGCAGGGAAAAAACAACGGTTCCCGATTATCTCAGACAATATTTAACCGCGGAACAAATAAAAGATGCCGAGGCCTACAAGGCAGTGGGATGTCCCCGGTGCAGAAGAACAGGCTACAAGGGAAGAGTCGGCTTGTTCGAGATTCTTATAATCAGCGATGAGATAAGGGATTTAATAGAACGGAATTCCACAACCGGTGAAATATACAGGCTTTCACGGAAACAGGGAATGAAGACCCTCCTGGAAGACGGAGTCCTGAAGTTCCTGAAAGGATTTACTTCCATGGAAGAGGTTAACAGAGTTTGTATGAGAGATATTGCATCACATGAAAAAGAATAGACTTCAAACACAGATTCAATATATGAGAAGACAGAAGGGCATGCTTATTATCATAGCCCTTGCCATATTGTTTATTCTGTTAATCCTGGCAACGGCGCTTATTTTTCAGGGTGGTACAGCTCTTCAGTATTCTCTCAGATTCAGGCGAATGAACCTTGCGGAGCGTACAATCCAAATTACAAGGGTAAGGTTTGAGGAAACATTCCAGTCGAAATCCCCCGGAGAAAGACACAAAGATAAGGGTAAAGATAAGGGAATCCCTCTTTTACCTACCAGCGGAAAATTCGTGGTATATCCTGAGATTGGCGAATCAGGTAAAAAATATAACTTCGAAATGTCCGGTACGTTTGAGAAAGGACACTCCATTTACAGACCCGTGCCTGAAGAGCCCGGATATAAGAAGAGCGAAGGATTTCAGCCTGATGAGATTCCGCTTGTAGGGTACCAGGATGCATGCCTTGAAAAGGGATTCAGGGACACTCCGGTATCTCCCTGGCATTCCCTTGTTGTACTTTCCGCCCGCAATGGCAAAAGATACCTCACAATGTACAGCGGCGCGTTTCCATACGGGATATATGCTCCACGGGGGAAGGTTTTTCTGGACAGCGCAAGATCCTTCTCAAATCCTACCATGGCAAAAATGATAAAGCATGCATTTGACGAGAGCCTCAATTATTCGGGTATTCCCATCTCCATCCGGGCAAAAAAAGGGATAGAGATAAAAGATTTTCCCCATGGAAGAGCATATAACTCGGAAGAAGGAAAAATCAGTATTCAGGGTGGAGGTATAGGATTCTCGGGTATAAAATTCAAGGAGGATTATTCTCTTGAGGTAAGCGCACAGATTGAAAATGCCATAAAGGAGCTTTCCGATGTTACATTGGATAAAACAAGCTATCTTATAGGCACTCCCCTGAATCTCGTAAGTATATTCGAAGGCAAGTTCGATTTTGGCCAGATATTCAGCCTCGAACAGGCAAGGGAGATTCCATTTCCGATTCTCCCCACATGGCAAAACCTGGGGGCCATACAAAACTTCATGTTCCATGTACCCAAACCACCGGATCTTGCTCCGGATTACAGTCACGACGAGGAAACGCGAAAACAACTCGCAAAGTTAAAAAGATTGCAGAAAAAATGGGAAGGTGTTGACCCGGGTAAACTCAAGGAGAAGAAAAAAGCGGAATATGACAAGGATATGAAGCAGATACAGAAAATAGTCGATGAGTTGAAGCGCAAGGGCAAAGAAGGTGAACCGGGGCAGGCTCCCAAAACAAGGAAAGATGAGAAAAGTTTTAGCAATATAGGATATAACTATATTAATATGTTAAAGGGGGTTATAGATAAAATCGGAATTCTCTTTTCCAAAGGGCCAAAGGAGTTCATGAGAAATCTTCTGGACAGGGTGAGAGTTGTACATTATCGGGATGGACCCCCGGATATAGAGTTTATACACAAGGGTGGCGACACGACGGGATTTAAATGGGTGAGCAACTGGTCGGTTCCCCGGGGAAGGACTGTCAAATTAAAGCAAAATGTAACAATCCTGGGGGATTTATGGATACAGGACGGAGCGGTTTTCCATGTAGTGGGCAATCTTACAGTAAAATCACCGCCCGGAGAAAGTAAAAATCCACTTGCGCCGTGCGGCAGGGTTCACCTGGGAAAGGGCTCCGTGTTAATCGTGGATGGCAATTTTCAATGTGAGGGAAAAAAATTCCTCGGCTCGGTAAGCGTTGACTCTCCCCTTGGAAAGGTGAATTACATCACATCCGCCATCCTTTGCACGGGGAATGTAACTATTCCGCATGGTACAGTTCCAGGCATCAAGTTTAACACACTTGCAGGTGAGCTTGTGGGGGGAGAGTTGGAAACATTCCTGGACACGGTACTTGATGTTGCGCCACATATCGCCAAGGTGTTGGGACCGTTCCACAGAAGGAAATGCTACTTTGCATCTTATGCCGATACAATTACCGTTATTATTACGCCTGTGGGACCCATACCGTTTCCGAGCTTTCTTCCAAAGAAAAATTATACGATTCCCATATTCAAAATCTTTACAATGGCTTATACAATTAACCTGAATATGATGCTGGGTGAGAATCTGTTTCTTGATACCGACTGGTGGATTCTGGGTAAGGGCGTAGTGCCGATCCTGCCGAAAATACCCGGTATTACTCTTGTTAAAGATGCTTTTTCAGAAACCACATTTGAGGGAATTGGAAAAGAGATATTAAACGATATTGGAGATGTAGTTATCAATTGTTTTCTTAAAGAGATCGGCCCACAGATAATTATTTATGCAGTGGGTACCATCCTGAGCGCGGTTATTCAATCGGTAGCAGGAATCTCTATTGATCTTGCCGGGATATTTTCAAAATTTGCAGGATCTGAATCGGGCTTGAAGGGTCTTAAAAACAAAATAAGACTCGCAGCAAATAAAACCCTGAAAAAAATATGCAGCGATGTGTATGCAATTCTGAAAGAACATATGAAAAAATCTGTCAAGATAAGATATTATGAGACTCCGGGAGTTCTTGTTTATTCCGGTAAAAAGTTGAAAATAGGAGAGAAGGAGAAAAAGGGAGAATTCAGCAAATGTATCCTGGCATCGGGCATGTTTGTATCACAACAGGATATGGAGATATATGCGAATCAAACCGTGGGGTGTCTTATCAGTGTCAACGGTAATATTACCGCCAGAGATTTCTATTATTATCCATACTTCACCAGAGCTTCCCTCACCATACCCAAAAAATTCGACACGGCAATCGAGAACCTGGTTCATTTTAAAAATCCCAAAAGTGAAAAGAAACCTCTGGGCATTGGATTGGTAAAATATCATATAATCGGTGAGGGATGGGAGAAATGATATTGGAAAAAGGAAGATGGAAGATGAAAAATGGATAATGGATGTTGGATAATGGATGTTGGATTATGGAGGGCGACTCCCGTTTCCCGGCTCTCATTTCCCACCTCCCGTATGTAGGAGGGGCGTCTCGCCCCGATAATAGTATTGCCAAGAATGGAGATCGGAAATTGGAAAATAAAAATAAAGGATTCACTATAATTGAGGTCATCATTGCAATATTTATTATTTCATGCGGACTTATGGCCCTTTTCTCGACTTTTTCTCTTTCCATCAGGCACGCCACTCAGAGCAGGAACAAGGTCTGTGTTGATGTCATCGCCGACAGCATGCTGGAAGGAGTAAGAGCACATCGTTATGGTGAGCCAAAACCTCCGTCATGGGAAAAGCCCAGGATGGTGCTGACTGTGATACAGGGAAAAATCTCGCAGACAACTTTTCATATAAAGGTCAAATGCAAAAATCAGAGCTTTATTGATGAAAAAATTAATAAAGATTATGATTATGTAACCATAGAGATAACATGGAGCGAAGGTACCGGGGTAGGGAGTCGAGGAATAAAAAGAATGCATTCTGAAACAGTACCCGTAAGGAGAGGACTTGATTAATGCCTTTTGCATTTTTAAATAATATAAAAAAAAGAAAATCTCAGGGATTCACATTCGCCGAGATTATTATCGCTTCATTTGTCGCCCTTCTCCTTATGGGTATAGTCTTTACAATTTTTTTCTACGGAAAAAGAATCTATGATTATTCTTCATACTCCTACTCAATCAGCGAGAAAGCATATGCTCCCATCATATGGCTTAAATATGAATTGATGGAAACCAGCCTGAATACAATAAAGGTTTATCCCGACGAAAAAAATAAGAAAGAACCCCCCGGTGTTTCTTTTGAATCCGCTCACAATCCCGGGACAGGCAGATTTGAATTCAGTAAATTCGGAGCACCAAAATGGTCAAAACATGTTTTTTATACACTTGTTCCGGCCGGTGAAAAGCAGCTTGGAAATCACAAACTAAAGACTTCAGACCTTATAAGATGGGAGTTAAAATTGCAGGGAGAGAATCCGATCCCATTTTCATCGGAAATATTGCCATCCTCTGAAATGCAGAAAATACCTGAGGCAAACCGCAGACTTATTCTTAAAAATGTGATTCCACCTCTTCAATATCTGGGTGACAAAAAGAAAATAGACGAATATGGCGGTTTCGATGTCTTTTTTGTGCGAAAGGATACGAAAAAAGGAGAGGGAATAGAGTCAAAGATAAATCCATCTGAAATAACTGATGAAAATACCAGGGGTACTTCCGGCACGATTACCAATACGGAATTGATCAAGGTTGAAATAACGGTGCTTGAATTTTCAAGTACCACAGGGAAGCCAAATGCTTTTAATATAACATTTATGGTCAAGCCAAAGAATTGATATTAAAAGATGTGAGAATAAATTCAAGGCTGCATTAAAAGGGGATTTTGATTTTTCATACAGAATACTGCCCTGAATCCAAAAGAATGCCGGATGTTTACTGAGAGTTTTAGTGCTGAGATTACAAGTCGATGCATTCAATTTCTATCTTCTGAAAAAGGTGAGATACATGAAAATATCTGATAAAAAAAGAGAATCAGTTGTCAATAAGCATGGAGTCGGGATACAAACAATAAAAGGCTGTTTTATAGGAGAATTTGAACCTCAGAGATTTGAAGATTTTCTAATCGCTCTGTCTCTTACAAGCGATCATGGAGAGACTTCCACAAGGTTGAGGCGGATTATGGAATATTCGGGGGACCTGTTTGATGTTGCATCAGCGATAGAAATTTTAAGGTTCCTCGTATTAAATGGGCTCGTTATTGTTAATGCGCCTGATGGCGGTTTAGATTCCATGACCGACTCGGCGGCCGAAGGATTGGAAATTGCAAATATCGACATTACTCCCAGGCAGGATATAGTCAGCTTTGTGGAGATTGTTCCCTGGAGCAAAGAGCATTCAATTGAATTGATGAAGAAAATCCTGATGTTTACACCGGTTTACAGGGAAATAAAATTAATAATTGACAGGCCGATAAGCGAAAAAGACCTGGAGCGCAAGCTTCACGCCGCATACGGCGATGCAATTTCCGCGCCATGCCCCACAATAGACATGTTCAAGAACTATGGATTGCTTGAATGTTACAGACCGGGCTATTTTGAAGGGGATATGATGTTATATTTCAGGATGAAGAAAGTAGATGAAATCGGAAGTGTCAGCGGAACGGAGCATTGGATCCCTAAAGTCCCTGAAAAAAGGATTGCACAAGAAGATCCCTGCTCCAATATGGTTGACGTAGTCAGGGGCAGTCCAGGCAGGTCGCCGAAGGTCTCATTGAACATAAACATAAATATAAACCTGCCGTTCCCCGCCGAGGAAATCGGGAATGTGGAATTGGAGCGATTGAGAAACACCATAGCAAAAATAAAAACAGAAATCGAAAAGACAGGTTTATATTCAGAATCTATAGTTTATCGCTTTAAAGGTATAATAAACTCCATATTATTCAGGAAGTCGGG
>JAIORV010000091.1 GCA_021107945.1 Vulcanimicrobiota bacterium
GAGGGCAATTCATTTATTTATGAAATGTCAGCCAAAGATTTCAGTGATCATTTCACCGACAATAACGGAAAGCCACAGGTAATGACCAACCATTCCGTGTTCCTCTATCCCGACGTGAATAAGCTTCCAAAGATTCCGCCAAAAGCGACATATAACACTTTCAGCAGGTATCGAAAGCTCCACGACTATATAACGAATCATAAGGGCAAGTTTTCACCCGTGGATGCAATTCATGCCATGTCACTTGTCGCGGCACATACCATAGATAAGGATGAGGGAGCGACTTATCCAATCCCATGCAGGACTTTCTGGAGATTATTGTACGATCTTGATGATCTTACATTGCAAGTCAGGTTTTATCTCAGAGATGGAAAGAAAGATCCAAAAACAGGGGATCCGACACTTATTTTCACGAAGCCATATGAATTTAAGCTTAATGTTAAAAAATAGTTGTTATTTATCCCTTGCTCATCGGTCGCAAAGAGAATTCCGATGGCAAGATGCAGGCAATATCAACTCCTCCCATTACATTCATCACCGGTGGAAAGGATTCTATCGGTAGAAAGCGAAATGAAATGAGAGAGGTAATATATTTATGTTCCGGAATCGTTTCACAAGTTTTATATTGATAATTGTATTGTTTTTCTTTACAATGTCTTATTCCGCTCTCGCCTATAATCGGCAGGAGTCGGACCGTCTTACCACGTTGGGTTTAAAAGCTCTCAAGCGGGGGAATAATGTGAAGGCGGAAAGATATCTCACCTCCTCGATAAAAGAAGACCCCACAAACGACCGGGCACACGCCGCCCTGGGAGATTATTACTATCTTATCGGAAAACATGATAAGGCAGTGGAAGAATTCAAGAAAGCTATAAAAATGGGGGCGGACAGTCACCAGTTGACCCTCAGAATTGGGAAAGCCCGATATTTAAATAAACAGTATAAACAGGCAATTGTCCACTTGAAAAAGCTTGAGCACATATACCAGCGCGACCCGAAGGTGTTTATCCTGCTGGGAGATTCATACCGGCAAGTGAAAGACTTTCGCAACTCTGAAAAGAAACTGAATAAGGCGATCATGCTTGACGCAAATAGTATGATAGCTCATCTCTTCCTTGGAGAGTTATATTGGGAAAATAATAAGTTGAGAAAAGCTCGTGCCGAGTTTGAAATTGTCAGGGATTTACCGGCAACAAGCCAGGGATTGAAAGAAGAGATGGATATCAAAATTTCCAAAATAGATAATACACTACAGGAAGGAAAACTATGGCGACTGGCAATTCCTGCTATGGTTATTATGATCATCATTCCTTCATTCCTGATCTTAAAAAAACACAAGAGAGCTCACCCGGAAGACCTGGAAGAAGAAGAGTTCTATGGGTAAATCACAATGAACGGATTCATTGCAGATTCAATGTTGGGGAAATTGGCAAAATGGCTCAAAATCGCGGGTCACGATGTTATATATCAAAAAGAGAGTAACCGTGCCGGGCTTCTCAAAATCGCTCAAAAAGAAAACAGGATTATTCTAACAAGAGACACTCATATTTCTTACGACAATATGCTTTTTGTTGAAAGCGAAATGTTGTGGGAACAGGTGGAACAAGTTTTCAGGAATTATAGAGCGCCCCATGAAAAAAGGAAATTCTCCCGCTGTATTCTATGCAACGAGGAATTAGTTATTATCGAAAAGAAAAATGTAAAGGGTAAGGTACCGCCATACGTTTTTAAAGCTCATGATAATTTTTTACTCTGCCCGTCATGTGGGAGGATTTACTGGGAAGGATCCCATTATAAAAATATGATAAAAATGCTCGATAAAATTTTGGTTTCTATTAACCGCGGAGATCGCAGAGATGAAAACAGGAGAGAGACTCAATAAAATAACGGAAAGTATTAACGGCGCGGTGTCAGGGTTCAGGACGGGCATCTGCGGTGAAAAATGATGGTACTGAATAGCTACAAGTTTTGAAAGTGATAGAGAGGAAGGCGATATAAATGGAAAGCTCTTTTGGAATCCTCAGGTTTCTTTTTCTTATCCTGCTTTCACTTTTTTTATTTGAAATTATGAGGATCCTGAATCGGAATATGAAAGAATCTCATCGGAAAAACGGGACCAAGAAAAGGCGAAATGCTTTCTTGAAGCTTATTGCCGGAGAAGAATATATCGGGGCAAAAAAGGGACATGTTTTCAGGATAAAAAAGCAATGCTCCATCGGGAGAGATAATGAGAATAATATTGTGATAGAGGATCCCTTTTCCTCCAATTTCCATTCAATAATCGTCGAGAAAAACAGGAAATATTACCTCTCGGATATGGACAGTAAAAACGGAACCGTACACAACGGGATACAGACCAGCGGGAAGATACTGCTTGAAGAAGGCGATATGATAGAGGTGGGGCACATGAAGTTTAAGTTTGAAGTGGAGTGATTCATTGTACTATTCACCGCAGAGGACGCAGAGTTTCATATAAACAGAACTTACTCATTTTGTCATTGCGAGGAGCTTGCGACGAAGCAATCTCACATTTGAGAAGTGAGAGATGAGAAGTGAGAAGCGAGAAATGAGGACTTTCTCTTCCCGTTTCCCATCTCCCATCTCCCGTTTCCCAGTTTGGAGGCGAGAGGCGAGAGAAGGGATCTGATAATATTAATATCTAATTTTCCCTCGAATTTTAATCCTCGTAACCGTTACTACTTCTTCCTTGCGGTCAAATTCTAATATTGCCCGATATTCTCCTATTTTTAACCGCCATTGTCCCTTTTTTGCTTGATATTTTTTCAGGTTAACGCTTCGGGGGTCTTTTGCCAACTTTTTTAATTCCTGTCGAATTTGAGCCTGGATCCTTTCGTCCAATTTATCGAGGTCTTTTCCCGCTCTCCCGGTCAATATCAGCTTCATGCAAGTCCCCGTTCTTTCTCATATTGTTCCAGGGTTATTACTCTGCCCTCTGCAATGTCTTTCCGCGATTCCTGATAATCATTTTCATCTTCTTCTGTCCAGGGTTCATCAGTATAGGGAAGAGAATCCAGAGCCTGGAAATACTTCTCTTTTGAAAGTTCCTCCGGCATTGCACCTACCAGGAATTCTATAAATTTAATAGCTGTATGCAGTTCTTCTTCCGGGATATAATTAATAAGGTTTGTAAGTTTTTGGCGGGCATGGTTAATAGTCATTCGGAATCACCTCTCCAGGGATTGAAATGGAATGTATTTGACAATGCGAATTATAACACTCCTTGTGTTATCAGTCAATGTGATTTCTGGAATTGGAACAATCGAGGAAAAAATCACCGGGAATTATTCACCGCAGAGTTCGCAGAGTTTTATTAGGACTTACGCAATTGTCATTCTGAGTATGTGCTTCCTTATTAGAGAAAGCTGTGGGATTGTCATTCTGAGCGGATCACGAGAGAGTTGCTTTACTCCGACGACTTTCTCAAAGGCGGGATTGTCTTGATCTACGAGGATTCACATAGCGAAGAATCTCGTCCCCGATGGTTTAAAGGGAACAAGTCTGTAGCACAGGCCTTCAGGCCTGCCAATTAAGATGAGGATTGTTTTAAAGGAGACCCCCGGGGTAGAGATCCTTCGCTGTGTAATATATCGAAGGTAAGTAATATCCGTTCTTGCCGGGATTGATCGAGTAAAGTAAGGTGATCATTTTCCGCTCAGGATGACAGAATGCGCAAGTCCTGCCTTATTTTATCCCGCTATTTGCTTCTTGTAATTAGCTCTCTATGCAGTCCGTCTTGCCCATCGTTAACCGAATCTGTTGGAGGAATTCTGAAAGTTGCCGTTTGAGAATAATTCGAGGTCGTTATCGTCGTGCTTACGGAGAAGGTCGGCTATTTTCTTATGTCCTCCCTCAACAGCACCTCGGCAGGGTGTCCAGCCAAAATTATCTTCGCATTTATATCCGCTCCATTGGATATGAGAAGCTTCATCATATCTCTATTATCCTTTGTATTATCCTTAAAAACTGCCCAATACAATGGCGTCATGCCACCATTATCCTTCGCATTAACATCTGCTCCTTTATCTATGAGAAGCTTTGCTATGTCTGTGTTGCCCTTATAAGCCGTTATGTGCAATGGCGTCAAACCCATCTTCATATTATCCTTCGCATTCACATCGGCTCCTTTGGATATGAGTAATTTTGCTATCTCTGTTCCCTCCAAGCGAGTTGCCCAGTGCAATGGCGTCATACCATTTTTATCCTTTTTTTTGATAATATTAGGAGATCGTCTAAGAATTATTTCTACTCTATTTTTATCTATAGCTTCAATTGCACTAAAAATATCATTATCTGCAAACAGCCCAAAGATACCACCCATAAATTCCCTCCGTTATTTATTAAACTTTTACCCAGAAGTTATTTTGGCAATTTCCTCCAACCTCAAAGTGGAATCGGATTCTGTCCTTGCTACAGAAACCGCCGTATCTTTATTCATTTGTAAATATAAAGTAAGCTACCAGCTATGGTAATAACACAAAAAAATTGGATAAGAAGCCGTTTGAAATCTAAATTGAAAAGAGCGACATCTCCCGAAGAGGAGATGTTTCGAAGTGTGAAGATTATTGAGTATCCTGCAAAAGAGGACAAACCCCGATCATACACCCGAACCCAAGGAGGAAACAGCATCATAATGGCCATTATAATAATGGCAAACCAAATGATTTTCTTTTGTGTTTTATTTGGATTCATTTCAGCTTGACCTCCTTATTAGCCTTTTGAGAAAGGATTCTTGTGTCATGCAGAATTGCCCAAACATAAACATAACCCCGTACCTTGTCCCTAATTTTCCCTGGATTTGGAATTGGGAGCATATAAAAAGCCTTCCGGAATTCGCCTTTGTGAATTTTGTATTTTGTCCTGCTTGTTTCCAGGACGTCACCTTGTATTTGATATGTGAATTCTAAACCTTTCTTTGTGAAGAAGACTTCTTCGGTATGCCTTACGATAGCCTCCCAAACATTTTTAAAGGAGCCACTGGTCATTTTTATTTCCCCCATTCATTTATCCCTACCAAAAAATAATTTCGCCAATATTATCTCTTCCCCTTTTTAGTCAATTATAATTCAAGCAGGAGTTATGCATTTTGTCATTGCGAGGAGCCTGCGACGAAGCAATCTCACTCTTTGGAAGCGAGAAGCGAGAGGGGAGAAACGAGATCATGGATGTGAGAATCCCCTCTTCCCCTTTCTCATCTCCCCTTTCCCACTTCCCGTAAAGGAGATTGCTTCGCCTCTGAAGAGGCTCGCAATGACAAGGTTCGAGTATTTTTTTGCATAAGTACTATCTATAGTTTATCCCTTTATATGTATCATGAACTTCGTATTATTCAGAAAATCGTCCTGAATAATAATAGGACTTAATCAATTGTCATACTGAGCGTCAGCGCATTCCAGATTAACTTTCTTGTCGGATAATTCTGACTTGACAAATTAGACCAGAATCTCATGAATCACCTGCCTGGAGGAGATCATTGTCGTGAGTGGAAGACCATTCGTGATATATACTTATTATGGAAGCTTATATATGAACAATTCCCTCGATTTTCCAATATTCAGAAAAAACAGGCCTGACGAGAGAAGGCTTCTTTTTATTATTTCCTGTATATTTTTACTTGCTGTCTATATCTTAAATAAATCAAAAATCGACCTGCCCAATCACTATCCGTATATTGCAGGACTTTTTATTATCTTGTCTTTCTGGGTTGTTCATGCATTCCTTATTTGGAGGAAGGAAAAAGGTGACGAGTTAATATTTCCTCTTTGTGCATTCCTCATTACAATAGGCTGGCTCACGGTACTTCGACTTCGACCCGATCTTGCATATAAACAGATGGCTTGGATCTTCATCGGCGAGGCGGTGATGATTGCCTGGCTGATGCTTGTAAAAGATTACCGTGTTCTGGAGGATTACAAATATATTTTCCTCGTCGGGGCTATCCTCATCCAGGCTTCCGTGGCAATATTCGGTAAAGAGGTAAACGGGGCGAAACTCTGGTTTGATTTTAAGTATTTCTCATTCCAGCCCGTCGAATTTGTGAAAATACTTCTTACATTTTTCCTGGCATCATACCTGAAACAAAACAGGGGGATACTTGAGAAGCCGCTGGATAAACAGAACCTGTGGCAAGTGTTTAAATATCTGATTCCCCTTTTTGTTCTGTGGGGAGTGGCGGAATCGGTTCTTATTGTCCAGAAAGACCTGGGAATGGCGCTCCTCCTCTTTGGCGTTTTCATGGGGCTGTTCTACGTATCAACAAAAAAAACAGGACTCACCATCGCAGGGGCGGTGATGTTCGCCGGAGGGGCATATCTTCTCTATCTGATATTTCCCCACGTTCAGGTTCGAATAAACACATGGTTGAATCCCTGGGCGAATTCTCAGGGAGCCGGGTACCAGATTGTCCAGGCGATGTATGCATTGGCCAACGGTGGACTGACGGGAGCAGGGTTGGGAATGGGATCTCCGATGTATATACCCGCCGTCCACACGGATTATATCTTCGTGGCAATAGCGGAGGAGCTGGGATTATGGGGCGCGTTCGTTGTCCTTGGGGCATACCTTGCGCTCATACAGAGAATGTTTAAGACTTCCGTATCATCAACCGATGAGTTCAGCGCATATCTCTCTTTGGGATTGTCCCTTCTCTTTGCGACACAGGTTTTTGTGATAATTGCAGGGGCGGTCAAACTCATTCCGCTGACCGGCATCACATTGCCGTTTATAAGCTATGGAGGAAGCTCCCTCGTGTCGAATTTCATCTTGGTGGGGCTGTTTTTACAAATATCAGGCAATACGGGCAACAAAGGATAATGATAATATTTTTGACATAAGGCATTATTGCAGGATTGTTACCTCGCTGAAGAAAACAATGGAAATTCAGGATGAAATAGATGATATATATTCCGAGGTGGAGATTGATACGATAGAATTCGGGTAATTATTCAAAGTAGAGGACGCAGAGGACGCGGAGATAATGTGTAATTCATACTTGTATTTTTTATAGAGAGGAAGAGGGCATGTCATTCTGAGCGATACACGAGGGAAACACTTTACTCCAATGACTTTCTCAAAGACGGGATTATATTGACAGACGATGATTCACATAGCGAAGAATCTCATGAACATTTGCCTGGAGGAGATCATTTGTTATGAGGGGAGATCCTTCGCTGTGTAATAAATCGGAGGTAAGTAAAATCCGTTCTTGCCAGGGTTCATTCAGGAAAGTTAAAGATCGTATTCCGCTCAGGATGACAGTTTCACGCATTTCTTTCCTTGAAATACGTAGGTCATGAGAAAGCTTTAATTAACATGCAAAAAACACATGCATATACAAGAAAATTATTCCGGATATTTATGATTCTCTTTTTTATATTGGGACTCTATATCGCGTATATTCAGGTTGTAAAATCCGACGAATTTATCAGGAATGCCGGGAACCCGAGAAACTTTGAGAGAATAATGCACAGGGGCAGGATATATGCTCGTGACGGTAGTGTTCTTGCGGTCTCAAAAAAGGGAGCGGAGCCTGCGGACAGGTTTTATCCCAAAAAAGAATTTTCTGAGCCTGTGATGGGGTACCTCAGTCTGCGATATGGCAAGGACTCGCTTGAAAAGAAGCTGGATAAATACCTCCGTGCGAAGGACTTGAGTAATGATCTGATTGGATATATACTGCGCCGGCAACCCCGGGGTGAGGATGTATATCTCACAATTGATGCCGACATACAGTTGGAGGCGACAAAAGCTCTTGAGGGCAAAAAGGGAGCAATCGTGGTGATGAATCCGCAAAACGGGGAGATTCTTGCGCTTGCATCATCTCCGTCTTTTAAGCCTTCGGATATTGATTCCCGGTGGAAAATTCTGACCTCGGACAGGGAATCGCCCTTCCTCCTCCGACCTGTCAACGGCTCATATCCTCCGGGATCGGTTTTCAAGATTTTCACATTGTCTGCATGCCTCAATGAAGGTGTGGTTGACGAAAACACTGCATTTTACTGTTCCGGCGATTTCCCCATGAAATATCCTCAGGGTACATATCACATAAGGGAAGCGCACGGAACCGCTCACGGCACGGTTACTTCCGTTGATGCGCTTGTCTATTCCTGCAATGTGGCATTTGCGCAGATGGGACTCAAGCTTGGAAAAGAAAAGTTCATTGAATATGCAAGGGAATTCGGACTCCTGGAAAAACCCGATTTTATTCTGTCGGAGGTTGAAAATATCATACCCCGGGAGGAAGAGCTTACCCCTACACAACTGGCACAATGCTCGTTCGGTCAGGGAGAATTGTCCTTGACTCCCCTTTCTGTTGCTCTGATGACTTCAGCGTTTGCCAACAACGGAAAAATCTGTGTCCCCCGGATTGTCAAGTCCAGGGTGGATGAAAAAGGAGAAACAGTTTATAAGGTTGAGCATAAGGTCTGGAAAACACCCATTACCGCCAATACGGCACATAAGGTGCGGGATGCTATGATTCAGGTCGTCGAGAGAGGCACGGCGAGAAGAGCAAGGATCGAGGGTGTAAAAGTCGCCGGCAAGACCGGCAGTGCCGAGAACCCGATGGGTGATACGCATGCATATTTCACATGTTTTGCCCCGGCGGACAACCCGAAAATCCTTATTACAGTAATTATCGAGAATGGGGGATATGGGGGAAAGGTTTCCGCGCCGATTGCATTGAATATATTAAAAAAGTCGCTTGGTAAAAAGTGAAAGTCACTATTCACCGCAAAGGGCGCAGAATGGAAGTGATTTCTTGATTGGAAAAACAGTTGGCGGCAGATATGAGATAATCGAAAAAATTGGCGAGGGTGGCATGGCCACAATATATAAAGCACAGGATCTTCGCCTGAAGAGATTTGTCGCTCTCAAGGTTCTGAGTGAGAAGTTGGCGGAAGACCCGGATATACTGTCCCGTTTTCTTCGCGAGGCACAATCCGCCGCTCGTCTTGTGCATCCCAACATCGTTAATGTCTATGATATAGAAGAGTTTGAGGGATTAAACTATATTATCATGGAATATATTGACGCCTACAACCTGAAGAGGATAATTGAAAAACAGGCTCCATTCGACAGGGAGACTGCGTTGAAAGTTTTCAGGCAAATTGCAAACGCCGTAAAATTTGCTCATGAGAACGGTATAATCCACAGGGATCTGAAACCACAGAATGTGCTGGTAAACAGCATGGGACTACTCAAAGTGACGGATTTCGGTATTGCCCGGGCGGTTACATCCTCATCACTCACCCACACCGGCACAATGATGGGAACCGTGCAATATTTTTCGCCGGAGCAGGCACAGGGCAAACCCGTCGATCGAACCACCGACATATATTCCCTGGGAATAATCTTGTTCGAGATTCTCACTGGGAAACTCCCTTTCGAGGGGGATAATCTCGTTGCAATTGCATTAAAGCAGGTGCAGGAGGAACCGCCCGCGCCTTCCGATATCAACCCATCCGTAACTCCGGCAATGGACAGGATGGTTTTGAAAGCTCTGAGTAAGAATCCAGGGGATAGATTCCAGGATATGAACGAGTTTATCCGGGATGTTGAGGATATATTTACCCGGACTGAAAATGAACAGGAGTCCATTGAGCCAATGAAAATGGGGTCTATTCCTGTAATCCAATCCGGGGAGAAACTTGAGGCTATAGAGATGGAGAAATATGAGGAAGAGGACATATATGAAGATGAAGAAGATGATGAAGAGGAAGAATACGAGGATGAAAGTGTAGGAAAAAAGGGCCACGGGACGGCCGTCTATATACTTCTTCTTGTTTCTTTTCTATTCCTGATAACGATTATTCTTTATCAACGCGGCGATCTCTCCCTGATATTCCACAGGGATGTAGTGCCGGATTTTGTAGGCATTAGCCTTTCCAGGGCAAGACAGAAGGCCGATGCCAACGGCTGGCAGTTGCAAATTGCAGAAGAGGTATTCCATCGAAAAATTCCTGAAGATATAATAATATCCCAGAAACCCCCGGTAGGCGAGAAATTAGCTCGGGGAGGCACAATATCGGTAACAATAAGCAAAGGAAAAACCAGGATTGAAGTTCCTGATCTTGTGGGTCTCACGGTTTCACAGGCGCAGGATGAACTAAAAAGCAGGGGGCTTAAATGGGTGATTCGAAGAAGGGAAAACAGTGACAGTGTCCCTGAGGATAAAATTCTTTCACAGGATCCATCTGCAATGGAGGAAGTTTCTCCCGCTGGAAGGGTTTTTCTTGTTGTCAGTCTGGGGCAGAAGAAAATGGAGGTCCCGGATCTTGTGGGAATGACAAAGGATAAGGCAACCGAGGCGGCGGCAAAAAACAACCTGTCAATTATGATTGAGGAGCGAAGGCATTCTTCGAAATACCCGGAAGATCATGTTATCTCACAAAATCCAGCGCCGGGGACAAATATTGAAAAGGGTGGAAAAGTAAAGGTCGTTCTCTCGAAAGGAACGGAAATCCTTATTGCTCCCGATCTTGTAGGCAAGAAGCTCGGAGAAGCTCGGGAAATACTGGCGACATTGAAAATTCGTATGGAAGTGACGGACGAAACCGACAATGATGAAGCAAAAGTAATAGGACAGGAGCCTTCAGCCGGCAAAAAAATGGACGAGAAGGTAATAAAGGTCTGGGCACAGGAAAAGGTTACAGTCCCAAATATGTTGGGTAAAAATCTGCCTGAAGCTCTTAAAATGCTGGAAGACCTGGGGCTTTCCCCCAAGATAGAAAGAGTTGAAAGCAACCTGCGTCCCAATATCGTGTTGGAGCAAAAACCTGCCAATGCGACTCGGCTGTCCAGGGGAAGTAGTGTGACATTACTGATATCCAGAAAGATCGACATACCGGTAATCGAGCCTTCCGCCACACCTTCCCGGCAATCATCTTCCACTCCGACACCGACACCCGACAGGATTTCACCGACACCTTCGGAAGTTTCTCCCGCCCCATCTCCGGTTGTGCCTGATGAGACAGGGAAAGGCGATGTCAAGTATATAAGGTGAATGGGGCCCGGAAAATGGAAAACGGAAAATGGAAAACGGATAATGGATGACGGATAATGGATCTCGTTTCCCACGTCCCCTTTCCCATTTCCCTTATAGGGGGGATGTCCCCATCCCGATAAAACTCAGCGCCTGCCCTGAAACTTGTTTCAGGGATCTCTGCGTTGAAAAACCATATAAAATCTATAAATGTGCCGGAAAGAGGAAAAAAGGATTCCACAGATGAATAAAGCAATCTCATCTCGAAAAAGGTTGAGTTGTTTATTCCTTAATCCCTGAATAATCAAGGAGTTGTGGTTGAATTGGTTGGAAAAATTATTATTAAAACAATAAAAATTCTTTTGCTCCTGTTCGCGGCCGGATTTACAATTGCATTTTCATTCTGGTTCGGACAGACTCTTCACAAAACATTCTGGAGTGTACCCGATGAAGTGGAAGTGCCGAATCTCGTGGGTGAAGATGCCGCGGTTGCAGACAACAAGCTCGTAGAAAACGGGTTATCGTTGAAGATTATCGACAGCAAATACCAGCTCAAATACCCTTCAAATACAATTGTCAAGCAGGATCCTTCTGCCGGCATAATGGTTCGCAAGGGGCGAGAAGTTTTAGCTGTAGTAAGCTTGGGACCCGAGTTGGCTGAAGTGCCGGATCTTCGAGGCCTTTCCCTCAGAGATTCCAGGGTGCTTCTTAGCAATAGCAAATTGAAAATGGGAAATATAAGTAAAACCAGCAAATCCAGAAGGAAGCCCGGAGAAGTATTGGTTCAGAATCCCTGGCCCGGGAAGAAGGTTAAAAAAGGCAGCAGTGTAAATCTGCAGGTGAACCGTGGCGATGAGCCTATGAGGAAGGTTCCCAATATTGTCGGGAAGAAAATAAGTGAAGTTGAAGATATTCTCAAAAAGAAGACACTGGGGATAGGTACTGTAGTGTGGGTGTGGCATGATTATATTCCAAAGGGCGAGATTATACGGCAGATTCCAAATCCAGGCTCGCTTGCTCAACCCAGGTCGAAGGTGGATGTGAAATTAAGCGCAGGACAAAGAGGACTGGAGCTTAATTTAAAGCAAAGAAACCTGATACTTTTCGCCTCAAAAGGACAGGGACTGCAAACAATCAGGGTAAAACAACTCGATGCAATGGGAGATAAAGTTGTATATGAGGGACAGCACGCGCCCGGCGGAAAGATTTCTCTCACCGTCCACTGCCGGGGTGACACGGAGATACAGATATACCACAACACGAAATTGGTCAAGAGAATTCGATTTTAAGGCAAGATTTATTTCTCGGGAATTATCGTGATATTGGGGGTTTTATTAATGAACAGGTTACAGGTTGAAACAATAAAAAGATCTGCAAAGGAGTTCAATGAATGGCGAAGCCAACACATGGAGGAACACATTGATCTGTGGAAAGCGGACCTGTCAAAGTTGAACCTCGAAGGGATAAACCTTGATTACGCCTATATGCGGGGCTGCAATATGGAGGATTCCAACCTGGCAGGTGCTTCGCTGAAAAGAGCCATGCTTGAAGATGCAAACCTGAAACTTTCTAATTTCTCCGATTGCAAGATGATTCAGGCGGATATGTCCGGGGCGAATCTTCACAGGGCAAACCTGGAAAATGCCGATCTTTCCCTTGCCGATCTTCGCCAGGCGGATCTGACAGAAGCAAACCTCACAGGAGCTGTCCTGAAGGGTGCAGATACAACCGATGCTGACATGAGGTGGGCAAAACTGGAGAAAGTTGAATGGTAGTTAAAAGGTATCTATTCAGCCCCCTTTTGTGAAAGAAATTGTAAGCCTTGATTTTACACCGTTTTAGGCTGGTCGGGAGACCATCCTCTACCCAAATTTTATGTCGATTTAATAATTATCTAAAGCGTTAAATTCATTTAAGACTCTGCGTCCTCTGCGGTGAATAGTTACGTTAAAAGTTAAATTACAAAATTCTTGATGAATTTCTTGCCCAGCAGAAGTCCCCTGCCGATTTTTTCAATATCTCCCGACCATACGGAATCCTCGTTTTCAATGATCAGGACATCATCATATCCAGCCTCATAAAGACTTGAGATGAATTTACGCCAGTCTATGGAGCCATATCCGGGAATCCTGTAACGGAACCAGTTGCCACTTAAGATACCGGTCATCCTCAATCTTTCCACTAAAATCTCGGCATCTTTCGCCTGAACCTGGAAGATCCTGTCGGAAAACAGTTTCAGGAAAAGCATGTAATCGGCGCCCAGCCAGAAAAGATGTGAAGGATCATAGTTGAGCCCCAGGTTCTCATCAGGCAGCTTGGTGAATATCATATCCCATAACTCCGGTGAATATGCAAAATTGCCACCGGGACCGCTCATCCCTATAAGTGGTGTATTCTCCAGCATTACTTTAACGTTCAGACTCTTTGCCTTTGTCAACAGAGGCCATATCTTTTCTGCAAATATATTGATATTCTCCTGAATGGAGATACCGGGAATCGAGCCTGTGAAGGTTGAAACCTTGTCAACTCCCAATTCTGCAGCCGCTGAGATTACTTTTGACAGGTATGAAATATGATAATCCTCATCCTCTTCAAAGGGCATCAGAATATTAGCATAATGGGAAAGGCAGGATATGGAAACGCCTTTTTTCTTTAGCAATTCCTTGATCTTTCCTGCCGATTTTTCATCAATATCCTCAACATCTATATGGTGTAAACCGATTGTGTCTTTTGGAGAACAGACAACTTCGATTTGTGAAAATCCATTTTTTGATGCAAAGTCAATCACATCTTCAAATTTCATCTGGTGGAAACATAGAGCATTGAAACCGATTTTCATGTTAATCCTCCTTGTATTTCAATATTATGTGAATTTATAAATTGGCTATTAAAATATATCTTTCTTTAACCGACGATAAAGACCTTCCAACAATGGAGATGAGGCTACCGAAAAACCTCTTTGAAAGCTGTCCGGTTGGAATTAACCACGAAGTCACGAAGAACACGAAGAAAAGGAATGATAACAGAGACCGGAAGTCGGGTAGTGGAGGTTTTTAAACCTCCCATGAGAATAACCCCCGGATTTATCCGGGGGGATAGAAGGAATCCCACCCCCCATGTCTCTAACACAAACCTTTAGACGCTTCAGCGTCTTCCCCATAATGAAAACAGATGGCGTATTGCAAAGGTAGGATGACGGAGGTCGGAGGTGAGGGTGTCGAAAAACCTCTAATTCCCGGTATTTTCCTTTTTTCCCGTTTCTCCTTTTCCATTTCCCATTCACCACAGAGGTCACAAAAGGATAAAAGAAAAAAGAAATTGGAAAATGGATCCATTATCCTTATTCCATCTTCCTTATTCCTAATTCCTATTTCAAAGAGGAAATAATATAGCAATGTCCAAATTTCCATGAGTTTATTCTCATAATAAAAAAAGAGGTGGTTAGGTTAGATGAAGAAAAAAGGTTTTAAAATTATCATGCTTTTGTTGATTGCACTTCTGATAACAGGTGCGGTCTCCACGCCCACATACGCGGCAAAAGGACACAAGATAAAGCTTAGCACTGCCGTTCAATGGGTCAATCATTCCGACGAATATAAGCTCTGTGTTATGCAGGCTTATCTCAATGCGATAAATAGACTTGAGAAGCTTGCAAAGAACGAGAAGCCCGGCAAATGGTGCGTCGTTCTCGATGCTGATGAGACTGTTTGGAGCAATATCGGTTTCCAGAAATATCTCCAGGCAATAGGACAGGAATATTCCGGAAAAGAATGGACAAATTGGTGTATGAAAGGTGAGGCGACGCTTCTACCCGGAGCGAAGGAGTTCTGCGACAAGGCGAAAGAACTTGGCGGAAAAGTTATAATTGTCACCAACAGGAAAGCTCCCCTTTATGAGCCAACGGCGAAAAACCTCAAGAATATTGGGATAAAATATGACGCTCTGCTTCTGAGAGAGGGTCCATACAGGAAAGATCGCTCCAAGACAATGAGAAGAGCGGATGTTGAAAAAGGCAAAATTCAGGGTGTCGAGGCAAAGAAAAAGCTTCCCCCGCTCAAAATCCTGATGCGAGCCGGTGACCAGAAACACGACCTTTATGACAAGAGTAAGTATAAATATGATGATATAAAAGATAGAGTCAACCTGGACTTTATCATCATACCCAATCCCATTTACGGCTCATGGCAGAGACATCCCGAATCCACGGTCAAATCCATAGGAGCGCCTGACAACTTCCCCATCAAGGCAAAAGTCGGACAGGAGTTTCTCTTGAAGCTGAACGCCAACAGAACCACGGGATATCAGTGGCAATTGGCAAAACCCCTTAATAAAGATATCGTAACACTCGTCAATACAGACTACTGGATTCCCAAAACGCCCGGACTGGTCGGCTCAGGTGGAAAATCGGTATGGAGATTCAAGGCGATAGGAAAAGGCAAGACACTTATACACCTGAAATATGTAAGACCATGGGAAAAGAAAGTAAAACCGGAAAAGACAAAGACATTTATTATTATCGTCAAATAAATACACGGTTGAATTATAATAGTCATTGAATTATGTCATTTATAGAAGGGGTTACAACCCCTTCTATTTACTTGGACGCAGAAAAATGGTAAAAAAAGTCCTTTGTTGGGGTTGGGAAATGCGGAAGGCGAGAGGCAAGAGGTGGAAAACAGGAATCGACCAAAGTTATCAGCCCTCCGTGTCCTTCGCGGCTTCGTGGTGAACAGTAAAAAACACAACCCCTATTTAACTTTCTTTAGCTCAAAAACCGAATATTCTTTATTATCAATATAGTGCCTGACATACAGGTTCATTTCAAAATTCTGTAGAATGTGTTCGGGCGGACCGCTTGTAAGGTAATAGAATATCCTTGTATCTCCGGGTTTCATATTCTCCACGTCTTCCTTGTTCTCAACTATAAATGTGGGAAGTCCCGTTATGTATCTTATCATCAGGCATCTTTCAGGCTTCACGGCAACCATTATTATATTTGTCTTGAGTTTCTTTATTTTTTCCGTAGCTTGCCCCAGAGTATTGAAATAGAACATATCGGGATGTTCAACTCTTAAAAATGGGATGCTGAAATAGAAAGAAACGAAAATCAATATTAGTATTGCGGTTGTGAGGGCGGGGGCAATTTTTTTGAATCTTGTATTCATTATCATTTGCCACAGGGCAAAACTACAATATGTCATTGCAAGGGTCAACGGGAAATAAAGGTGAATAGAGAATCGATAGGCATCATAGCTGTGGCTGTTTGAAAAGTCGCCGAATGGAAACGGTGAGAAAATAAAGAAGAAAACGCTGAACCACCCCAGGAGCAGGTATCCCCTGAACCTGTCGTCTTTTCTAAGTATAAGAAATAGAATCCCCCCGATGGCAAGTAATGTGAAAAATATGGGATGTACCTTGTTGTGACCACCCAGGAAAAGGAAATTGTTAAGAAAATTGGCGGTGAAGTTCTCGAATTTACTGTCAAATTCAATTCTCTTTTCAATCTGGAAAACATGACTTCTGTCAGGATCACCGAACCCTGATGTCAATATCAGAAGAGAAACCAGCATGAAAAAGAAAAGGATAATAAGGGCAAGGTTTCGTTTTTCCCTCAATAACCTGAACTTTCCTTTTATCAATACAGGAATCAGGAGCAATATGTAAAGCAAATTCTCCGGTCTTCCATGAATAACAAGGCACAGCGAGAGTATCATTGTAAGAAATGTTTTACTTGTGGGGTATTCCAGATAAAGAAATAATAGGGCAAGGTAAATTGCAATCATAAGGGTTGAGTTAATTTCCGACGAGGCACATCCTGTGAGTTTTATGATTACCGGAATAAAAACCCAGAAAAAAGCGGTGAAGAGACCACATATCTCAGCCGATTTATTAGATTTGATCCGGGGATTGACCGATGCAAAGAAAAAATAACCCATGAAAAATGCCGGGATAGGAATGAGCATCGAGAGGATCGTGTTAAGATAACCGGCCATTTGATATGAAATACTTTGCATCGCCCTGAAAGCAAATGACAGAATCACCGGCCATAACTGGGGATATGGCGGGAAAAACCGAAAATCATTCAGGTTTGTCGGCGGGAAGCTCTTCTCCAGAAAAGGTGTTGACAGACCGTTTTTTGCAAGGTTCTCGGCCGTTGATATATATAAAAACTCGTCATTGAATACCTTGGGTGTGAACGTGGCAAAGGAATACTTGATAATAATGCCAAGCAGTACGATTGCCGCGAGTTTATAGTAAGTGCCTTCCGATATAAATGTAAATACTTTCCTGTTCTCAAATATCGTCAGCACAAGGGCGACAGCAAAGCCCGCAATTAGTGCAATCATCAGGTAGTAGTATGTATGAACTAAAAAAGACTCCAACGGGTCTCTCCTTTTTTATTTTCTTTCCTCTACCAGCGTTTGAAGATAATATAACATTATCAAAATGCCTGTAAAAACATTTTATTGTTAAGATAATATAACTTTTTCAGGATATTTTCAAGTCCCGGCATGGAAGATAATTATTTGAAACTCTGAGTCCCCTGTGGTGAATTGCTATCTTCTTTCAAAATTTCAAAAAAATCCTCCAGGTTTATTGTCGATACGCCTATCTTTTCAGCCTTTCTATATTTCGAGCCTGGATCCGTCCCAAAAAGAACATAATCCGTACCTTTGCTGACAGACGAAGTTACCCTTCCGCCATGGGACTCAATTAATTTTTTCATCTCAGTTCTGGAAAAATTCTGAAGAGTGCCGGTCAAAACAAACTTCATTCCTGCAAGTTTCTTCTCTCCAGCCTTTTCTTTGTTGTCACCCTCTATGGGTTTTTTAATGACGCCTTCTGACTCAAGCTTCTCTGTAATCCTGCGGTTTTTTTCCAGTGAGAAGAATTCCACTATGGATGAAGCGACCTCGGGCCCGACCTCGTGTATATCCTCCAATTCCGCCTCCGACGCCTTTGCAAGATTGTCTATGGTTTCAAAATGATCCGCAAGAACCTTCGCAATATGCTGACCCACATGTCTGATTCCAAGGGCGTAGAGAACCTGCGCAAGCTCCTTGTTTTTTGCTTTTTTGACATTATTCACAAGCTTCTCGGCAAGTTTCTTTCCCATCCTCTCAAGTGGAAGTAAGTCCTCAACCTTCAGATCGTAAAGATCCGCCGGTTGTTTCACAAGCCCATTCTCCACGAGCTTCTCCACGAGCTTCTCTCCAAAGCCTTCTATGTCAAGAGCGCGCCTGGAGGCAAAATGACGAATCCTTTCCTTAACTTGTGCCGGGCATTCCATATTCATGCACCTTGTTGCCGCTTCGCCTTCCGGTCGGAAAACCTCCTCGCCACAAACAGGGCATGATTTGGGCAAAATAAAATCTTTCTCGGTTCCGTCTCGTTTTTCTTTGACCGGGGATATGACCTCGGGTATGACGGAGCCCGCTTTGTGTATCAGCACATAATCGCCTATCTTTATATCCTTCCTCTTTATCTCGTCCTCATTGTGCAGTGTCGCCCTGCTGACCACCGACCCGTCAACCTCCTGTGGTTCCAGTATTGCAACAGGCGTGAGGGACCCCGTTCTTCCCACAGACACCTCGATGTCGAGGAGTTTTGTAACGACTTCCGTTGAGGGGAGTTTGTATGCAATCGCCCAACGGGGAGACCGGGACACAGCTCCGAGCTCCTCCTGCAATTTTAGGGAGTTTATCTTCACAACCACACCGTCGATGTCGTATGTCAGCTCGCTTCTTCTTTCGATCCACTCCTCGCAAAACTTTATCACACTTGCCATATCGGGCAGAACCTTCGTATATTCATTAATATGAAATCCGAATTTTTTCATGTATTGAAGTGCCTGATAATGAGTCTCAATTCCCTCGACAGGCGTGGCAAGTGAATATACAAACATATCCAGGTTCCTTTGTGCCGTTATGTGGGAATCCAACTGCCTGAGGGATCCGGCGGCGGCGTTCCGGGGATTGGCAAAAAGTGATTCGCCCTTGTCCGCCCTGTTTTTGTTGAGGTTGTCGAAACTTTCCCTTGTCATGAAAACCTCGCCCCGCACCTCAAGAATATCGGGTATTTCCACGTCATCGGGATTCAGGAGTCTCAATGGGATTGTTCTGACGGTCTTCAGGTTCAGCGTGATGTCCTCACCCCTGAAACCGTCGCCTCTTGTGGCTCCCTGAACAAAGATGCCTTTTTCATATTTCAGCATAACCGCAAGACCGTCGAATTTTAACTCACATACATAATCAAATTTTGCCTCCGGCATCATCCTGTTCAGCCTGGATTCAAAATCGCTCAACTCCCCGGCATCAAACGCCTTGGCAAGGCTCAGGAGCGGAATCGAATGCTGAACTTCCGCAAATTCACCCAGTGGCGCCGCTCCAACTCTTTGCGTGGGAGAATCGGGCGTTATGAGATTTGGGTATGTTTTCTCGATCTCCTGAAGTCTTCGCATGAGCTTGTCGTATTCCGCGTCGGTTATGACAGGAGAGTCTTTAATATAATATAGTGTGTTGTGATGATTTATCTCTTTTTGCAGGCTCTTGATTTCCTTTTCCGCCTGATCGTGTGTCAATTCGACGTCATCGCTCGTGAATAAGTTCATAACCTGGCTCCTTTATACCACAGAGGACACAGAGATGTCGCCATTTTTCTTTGTTAATTCTCTTTGCTCTCTGTGGTGAAAAGTGGAATTGGTGGAGGAGGATGGGGTATATGTTGTGTTTTCCTTCTTCTTCACCACGATAAATTGTGATGCTTGTCTAAAAATTATACCTTTTTCGATACCCTCTTATCCGCCATCTGTTTTCCTTGTCGGGAAGACGCTGAAGCGGCTAAAGGTCTGTGCAAGAGACGCGGAGAGTGGGATTACTCCTATTCCCCGGATAAATCCGGGGGTTAATCTCATGGGAGGTTTAAAAACCTCCGCTGTGGTGAAATGGATATGGGAAAAGGGAAACAGGAAAAAAGGAAAACACCGGGATTTATGAGGTTTTTCGATACTTTCTCCTCCGATATCTGTCATCCTTTATCCATTTATCGGGACGGGGACGTCCCTCCTACAGATCCGGCCTCAGACTTCTGATCTCTGACATCTGCTATCCGTTTTCCTTATTTCCTAATTTCCTCAGAGGTAAAATTCCTTATTCCAACCTCCAATTTCCAACTTCCTTAATTGATATACCTCTTCACCTCATCAAGATCGGGATTTATCCCTATAGGCTTGCCGGCCACTTTCAATGCGCTTGACACATCCTTGAGACCATTGCCGGTGATCACAGCGACAATCGTTTCATCCTCCGGCAAGTCGCCCATAAGCGCAAGCTTACGAACTCCCGCATACGCAGTGGCTCCCGCCGGCTCTGCAAATATACCCTCGTTTTTGCCCAGCAGTTTTACCGCATCAAGTATATCCTCATCGGAAACCTGTACGGCGTCCCCGTCGGTCTCCAGGATCGCCCTGACTGCCATCTGTCCGTCCCGGGGTGTGTCAACAGAAATCGAGTCGGCTATTGTTGTCGCTTTTACTGTACATATCCTGATATCGGCGTCGGGATCGAGCTTACATTCTTTTACCGACAGGAAAATCGAGTTTGATTTTTCCGATTGAACACCATAAAGTTTTGGAATTTTGTCAATAAATCCCAATTTGAACAGATCGCGGAATCCTTTCCATAGGCCGCTTATGATGTTTCCGTCTCCCACCGATACAAACACCCTGTCGGGGACTTCCCATTCAAGCTGTTCACAGATTTCGAAGGCGCATGTTTTTTTGCCCTCCCTTGTAAATGGGTTGTATCCCGTATTCCGGTTTATCCACCCGAACTCCCCGGAGACCTTGAGGCACAAATCAAAAGCTTCATCATACGTGCCTCTGACAGCGAAAACCTTTGCGCCGAATATAAGTAATTGTGCTATTTTTGCCACCGGCGCTTTTTCAGGCACAAATATAACCGCAGGCATTCCCACACTGGCACACAGGCAAGCCATGGACGAACCCGCGTTTCCCGTAGATGCGCCTGTAACAATTGTTGCGCCGTCTTCTATCGCGCGAACCAATGCAATGGCGGACGCTCTGTCCTTGAAAGAAGCGCTGGGGTTCCTGCCGTCATCCTTGAAATAGAGATTGTCCAATCCTATATTCTTCCCCAGTTTCCTGGATTTGTAAAGCGGTGTCCAGCCTATTTGAAGAGGTGGAATGTGATCCAGTGTTTTCACCGGTAACATCGGGGCATATCGCCATATCGAATAATCCCGGCTGTCTTTCAAATCCGCTTTATTAAAATGTTTTTTTATATAATCATAGTCATAAACTACATCAAGATTCTCCCCGGTTTTATCGCATTGATATTTTATTTTTCCAGGCTCGTAAGAATAAAAATTTCCGCTCAAGGCGGATTCATAACCCCTGATATGTTTCATTAAAAATACTCCTTTTTTTCTATCTGTTAACCACAAAGACCACAGAGGCCACAGAGTTTAGAAATTATAGACAATTCTCTTGATACCCTCTTTGAGATTCTTGGCGTTGAAATTGATGATCAATCTCAAATTCAATCAAGACAATTTTAGTTAGGTCAATAACCGGGTTTTGTTAATTGGCAAATTTTCTTATAAGCTTTTAGCGAAAGAATTATAAAATTCTCAACAATATTTTCCTTTGCGTTCTTTGCTTCTTTGCGGTTTATTTTTATTCCTTCTTATAGAATAACAAGCATTCATAGAGGACTGAACAGTCAGCTTTTTTTTCACCTCGGCGCCCTCTGCGGTGAATAATTAACTCATATTCAACTAACGACATCTTTCTGTTTAATTCTTGCACAAACCTTGTTTCTTCCCGCTCTCTTGGCATCATAAAGAGAAATGTCAGCTTGCTCTATCAATTCCTCGTATTTGTCGCCGTCCTCAGGAAAGGTCGATATTCCTCCGCTGATTGTGAGATGAACCTTACCTCCTGCAAAATCAAATTCCTCGACATTCTTCCTGAGCCGCTCCGCCATTATTTTCGCTCCCGCCTTGGGAGTATCGGGAAGAAGCATGACAAACTCTTCGCCGCCATACCTGCCGATCAGGTCAACACCCTGGCGATAGTTGATCTTGAAAATTGTGCTGAACTCTTGCAAGACGGTGTCGCCTGTCAGGTGACCATAAGTATCGTTCACTTCCTTGAAATGATCAATATCCCACATGACCAGGCTGAATACCTGTTTGTAACGTCTCGCTCTCTTCAACTCCTCCTTACATCTCTGTTGGAAATACCTGCCAAGGAAAACCCTGGTAAGTCCGTCAAGTATTGCAAGCTCATAAAGACGAGCGTTGGATATCGCATTTGCGGCAAGGGGTGCAATTGTGGAGAGAAATTCAAAATCCCTATCCACAAAGCGCCTGCCCACATATTTTCTGCCCAGGGCAAGAAGACCGATAAACTTATACTTGTGAATCATCGGAACAACTATCTTGATTCCCAGATCATTGAGGAATTTACCAATTTCGGGGAAAGCGGTATTGAAGTCCTCATTAAAAAGATCCTTGATAATTACTCCACCTGATACATGTTGCATCAGCCAGTTGGTCATTTTATCAGTCACCTTGATTGATGCAATGGGGATGATTCCATCGGGTTTGAGGAGTTTATGGGCGGCTACTTTCAGATAACTCTCATCATCCTCAAGGAGCATTACAAATACACGCTCCACTGTCATAACCTCCGTGAGCATATCCGCAATGAGCATTGTAATCTCCTCGGTATCCAGGATGGAAGAGAGTGTCTTGCTTACCTGATAGACCGTGTAAAGATCGAAAGTCTTGCGATCCAACTCTCTGTTTTGCTTCTCAAGTTGCTTTCTCATTCCAAGGTTGTTCAGGATCAATCCCACAACCTGGGCGAGAACCTGGAGAAGCTTCATGTCAGTCTCCCGGTATGGCTCCTGATCGGCATTTGCAAATATGCATATTATGCCTTTTTCATTCTTGCATATTTCCACAGGAGCAAACATTGCTGTTGAAAAATCAAGAGTCCTGCCCAACTCACGGAGAATTACATCGTCACATGTTTCCTTTATATCTGTTAGTATTAGAGGTTTGTTTTCATCCATTATCTCCCTGATATATCCCTCGTCCTCCTTGAAAAGACAACTCCTTATAATATCCGCCCCTTTTCCCACAACAGTCTGGGGGATATACCCGCCCATCGATCTGAAGTATGAATATGGCAGAAAAGTAATGGATTGTCCTGCCACTATTCCGAGGAATTGCTCCAGTAGCGTCCTGAGGTATTTTTCGTCAGGGGGCATTCCCCTTATATCTTCCAGGAATTCCACAAAGGTTTTTGTCTTCTGGAATCGACTCGGCAAATTGTCGATCCGGGAAGTCTCTTTCAATTCACTTAAGTCGAGATTGGATAATCCATCCATTTCCCTCTTAACATTTTTCTCTAAATCCATCTTTCACACCTCAATTGTGATTCTAATCTCCCGCCATCATGGTAATTGTTAGGATTTACATCCTAATAAGGTTATACAACTAACTTTCGAAAAACTTTCTCGAATAATAGTCATAGAATTTTCCATGGATTATATTATAAATACTGACGGTAAAACGATATGTTGAAATAAAGCTAAAAAAAGCCTGTAGTATCGCCATTCCTGCGATGATTACATCCGCCCTGTCGGGATTGAATTGAATTAATTCTTTCCTTTCCTCAAGGTTCATGTTGGTGAGTATCGAGAAAATCTCCTTGATTGTCTCCTCTCTTATTTCCACTCCTTGAATTTTATCGGGGCAAAATTCTTTAATCCCCAGGGAAAGCATAGCAAGGGTAACTATTGTGCCTCCCACTCCCACACAATCAGTTTTATGTCCCGGATTTAAAAATGTTATCTCCTCGATGAAGTGATCACGTATCCTTGCATGCAGGCGAATCAGGGATTCCTTGTCAGGAGGGTCGGTGTGAATCATAGTCTCGGTAAGGTTGACACAGCCTATGGGAATGCTCTTTGTGCATATACCCATAATTACCTCGGTGCTTCCTCCGCCGATATCTATAATTACAGGCTCCCTCCCTTTCTCACTTGGAAAATCCAGCAATACTCCAACACGGGTAAGATGTGCTTCCCGGTCACCGGGAAGCACTTCAACATCCAGTCCCAACTCTTTCCTGACCCTCTCGATAAAGTAGTCCGAGTTTTTTGAGATCCTGAGCGCATGTGTGCCGAAAACAATAATGTCATCGATTCCTTCTTTTTGTGCTATGTCTCGAAATTTTCCGACTGTGCTCAGGGTGCATTCGATTGAATCTTCCCGCAGGAAGCCGCCGGGTTGCAGCCCCTTTCCCAGCCTGGTGATCTCAACTCCCTGTCCGATTTTCCGGATCCTGTTCTTTTCAATCACCTTGCCCAGGAAATATTTCACGGAATTCGTACCAATTTCGATTGCCGCTCCCCTGATTTCTTTTCTCGAGGTGACCAATGTCATTCCTCCATTAGCAAGTGTAAGATTTACGGCGATTTCTCATATCGCTTATATTCCCCATGCCTGCCTGCCAGATCCAACTCCGCCATCTGGATGATCAATTCGTTAAGTTTTTTGATATTCCTCATTTCGCCATCGTACTCGAAATTTCCCCTCGAAGTGAAAAGCTTATATTTGGTTATTTCGGTACCTAACCCGGTTTTTTCCTGGAATATGAGTAATTCTGTAATATCTTTCCAGGGAATTTCCATGTTAATTTCATTCCTGATAAAGGTAATTCCTTTTGAATCAAGGATAACAGTTAATCTTTGAGGTGTTTTAAACAGGTATTTGTAAAGACTCCTGAACAGGTAAGCAACCGGAGCGACCGCAACCGCTGAAAGTACAATCACCGGTACAGCCGGAACCCCGCCTGCAACAATGACGGCGGCAGTAAGTACAATACCTCCCGACAACACGGTCGCAGGGGCAAGCGATTTTACCGGGTCAACGGTAAATGTCTGCACATTTTCTATTACATTTTTTTTCCCGGTATGGGGCTTCGTTCTCACCGGATCGATTGGTGCTTTGCCCTCAAGAGCGGGCTTTACTTTCCTGACCAGAAATTCTTTCATTTCATTTGCCGATTGAAAACGTTGCGAGGGATCCATCCGGACAGCTTTCATTATTGCTTCCGAGAATTCTGCGGGAAGATCGGGGAGGATCTCCGAGGGATTCTTGAAAAGAAACGGGATATGCATGGGATCCACCCTTGTAAGCAGAAAGTGTAGCGTTGCACCCAGGCTGAATATGTCAGACCGGGCATCAGTCTCGGCCTGACCATGGTGCTCCGGAGAGGCGAATCCGGGGGTGCCGATGATAACGGTGTCGTGGATTTTTCCACCGGTAAAAAATCGCGCAATGCCGAAGTCTATCAGGTAAATCCTGTTATTCTTATCAACAAGAACATTCCCGGGCTTCAGATCCCTGTAAATTATCCCTTCCCTGTGAAGCGACTCCAACACATCGCACAACTGGATCCCCCAGTCCAACACTTTTTTAGGTGAAATCTCCGGATTTTTCTCGAAAAGCTCGTTCAGATTCAATCCCTCCAGGTATTCCATCACAAGGTAATGCTTGTTCTCCTCGTCGAAATAATCAAACACCCTGGGGAGGTTGGGATGCTTCAAACCCGCAAGGATCCTTGCTTCCTTTTTAAACTGTTCCAGGATCTCACCCTTCTCCTCAGAAGGAAAAATATCCAGCATCTCCTTCAACGCCCATTGGGATTGAAGTTTCTGATCCTCAACAAGATAGACGTTACTCATTCCTCCCTGGCCGATAATTCCAAGGATCTTATATCTGTCGTTTAAAATTGTGCCTTTTTCTATAACACTCATAGATAAATTCTCTTTTTCGACACTCTCACATCCATCATCCGTCACATGTTTACTTATTCCCACATTAACCCGATTCCTTGTCGTTTTAAATAAAAATATATGACATGATAGGAAAATATTAAAATTTTGCTAATATCTTACTGTAACATTTAACAATCAGGATTAACATTTGTTTGATTTCATAAACCAACTTATATTCTTTGCCGGGGAGCATATTCAGGGAACTGAGATGGAAATTCCGGGGTTATACATAACCGGGCATCCGCCTGCACCTCCGGAGAAAGTCTATGCGGTGGCGTACATCTCGGCGGGAATTCTTTTTATTCTTGCGGTGGCGCTTCAATATTTTCTTAAAAAGCATCTTCTCAAGCCCAAAAACACGGGAGAAAGCGAGACTGAAAACCCGCCGCCGGTGAAATATCGGACATTCAAGACGGTGCTTATAGTTTTGATGGTTGTCCTGTTTTACTTCCTCTCTCTGGAAGCGGCGCTACAGGTTTATGTCTATTACAATCCCTATCAGAAATTTATTCCTGATCCCACGGCAGGCTGGAAAATAAATCCCAACATACAGAGATATTACCAGAACCCGGAGGGGGTTGACCCCAAGGACCTGTGTGAAATGGACGGGCTCCTGGACTGGGAATATACACGTTTCAAGGAGCCTGACGCATACAGGATACTTGTCTATGGCGACTCACAGACGATGGCGACGCCATGGGTCGGAGACATAAACTTAACATTTCCAAAGCTTTTACAGGAAAAATTGAGAAAAGCTTTTCCCGGAAAGAAGATAGAAGTAATAAATATGGGTGTTTCCGGTTACTCCTCGGTACAGGGACTCCTGTTTTTCAAAAATATAGGTCTTCTCTACAATCCCGATTGCGTCATCGTGGGATTAGGCTTTCATGACGCTGGGCAGTCATCTGCGCCGGATAAGGATATAACATCGGATAATCCATGGGTAAAGAAATTGAGGACTCTCCTCTACAGAAGCCAGATTTACCTCCTGATTCGCAAGAAAATCCTTCGCAGGCGGGTTGTTTTCAGGGATGTATTAAAAAACAACAGGCCTATATACAGAAGGGTTTCGAAAGAGGATTACAGGGAAAATCTCAAGACATTTAAAGATATCGGCAAGAAAAATAATCTTCTGATTGTTTTCATGACTGTGCCGCAAGTGGGTTTCAACGCTACCGCCCATGCGGATTACGTTAATGTAATGAGAAAAGCGGCGGAAGATTTCAAGGTTATAATTATTGACACCGCAAAGTCGATGTCCGGGTTTCCGCTGAAGAAACAGGAAGAATACTTCGTGAAAGACAAGGTGCATTTCAACTATCAGGGAAACGAGTTTATGGCTGAGCAAATATATGAGGTCATACAACCCGTTCTGCTAAAAAAGGAATTTAAAGAGAGCGGAAATAATCTCAAAGAATCTGATGAATAATGAATGAGGATAACTTTGAAACCGGAAAAAATAAAGTCTTTTTTATCAAGTTATTACCATGTGATTGTAATCATAGTGGTTCTCCTTATTTTTTCCCTTTGCTTCTTTCATTACATAAAATATAACACTGCGATTCCCGTTGGGGACGCCCTGAATCATTCATCCCTCGCCGCCCGTGTCTTCAGGAGTATTAAAGGCGAGCAACAGATATGGCATATCAGGGATCTTCAATATCCACCCCTTATTTATTTGATAAGCTGTCTTTTTTTTAAGATATTCGGATTTGAGCCACGGAACGCGCTCATCACTCAATATATATTCTCCCTGGTATTTCTCCTTTCTCTATATGGGCTGGGAAGATATATGGGAGGAAAACCCGGCGGTATTACATCCTTGCTATTCGGCTCAATATGTCCCCATTTCATTATTTGGGGGCGTAGGTATCTCCTGGATATGCCCGTCGCCGCAATGGTTCTTTTATCTCTTTTTTTGCTTGTCAAATCAGATAAATTCAGAAATACAGGTTATTCCATTCTTTTTGGAATTGCAACTGCCCTGTCACTCTGGATTAAGTGGAGCTGTGTTGTTTTCATTCTCCCTCCAATGCTCATCCTGTTTATAATCCAGGGGATTCGTAATTGGAAGTCCGGATTGATCTTCTTGTTTTCCGTTATAGTATCAGCCTCGCTGGGTTTATATTATATGGGACTGGGAAAAGCCGCCGCCATAAGTAAAGTCGAAGGTTCTATCGTGATTACCAGGTTTCATTATATCCTTTTTCTTTCAGTATTGCTTTCCTTGCTGGTCATATTTTCCATGTTGCGTATTATATTCAGAAAGCGATTTAAAGATGAGAAAGGGAAAATTCTTGGGTCAGCTTTTAATGGGGCAATATCGATTTTCCTGGCGCAGGTACTTGTGTATCCGGTCTATCTGCTATGTATAAAGCCATATTTTGTTCATTTTATTAAGCAGAAGGAGTATATGAAGGGGTTTGAATTCGGGAGCAACCTGATGACAAACCTGTATTCGATTGTCTGGAGCTTTCCTCTTGCAACACTCTTCATTATTGTGGGGATCGTGTTTGTATTTGTGACCCGGAGAAACATCCTGGAATCCGGACTCCTGTTTTCAAGTCTTATTGTCGGGTTAATTCTGACAACGGCCTCATCTCCCGCGGCAAGGAGATATACCCTTCCTGTTGTGGGAATATGCATTGTGTTTGGTGGGTACTGGGTCGGGCTTGTCAAAAAATGGCTTTCGATACCCCTGATATCTATTTTGTTTGTATTTGCGATGCTACCTTATTATTCATATTTCCATTCAACTCCCGTATTGCCGGAAGTTCTTCCGGTGGGTACGGGAAGGGAAATAATGGCAGGATATCTGTTCAATCCGGTGCCTTGCAGGATACCTCTTCCGGATCGGGGAGATTACCATTTAAAAGATGTTATTACCGGTATGACGGAGCATTATCAAAAATATCTAAAGGGCAGGACACAGGTTGATATTATAACGATCAAACCCACGATAACCGGCGATTTTGGGGAGTTCAGCCGCAAGAATAATTCACGTGAAGTAAGAGACGATTTTCTTGATTTCGCGCTGGAGTATTACAAGGATGGGAAAGAGCATTATTATGTCTTGTATGGTGATGCGGCGGAATACGTCAAGAAAAATCCGGATCCCATATATGTTATTATGTTTTATGTTGAGCCTGTCGAAATCGGGAAGTTGAGTATTGATGTGAAAAGAACTAGCAAGAGGGAGTTGTGGGAGGTGTTTTCATCTTCAATACCGGGAAATAGAAGAATTGGGTTGGTATATATCCATCTGTTTACAGAGGAATAATAAAAACACATTCATAAAGTCGGAGAATGGCTTAGAATCTGATCCTCAGGACAATTGTGAAATTATTGGACAAGATTTTTTAAATGAATGTGAAATCCAGAGATTTTCTTTGGACACAGCAGAGGAGGGATTTTTTTAGGAAACGAGAAAAGGACGGCGGGAGAAATCAAGGAGAAATCAAATGGATGTGTTGAACAAATCGATGTCAGGTCAAGTTAAAATAAACAACTCTTTAAAAGAGGATTTTGTCAAAATCCTCGGATATATCGCTTCCATGAGCTTCCTGCTTATGGTGTTTCTTTCACTTGTCTATATCTTTATGCCTGAGGTAAGCCGGGACTTTGTGGGTATTAAGGTCGATTTTCCACATATTGATGAAGTTAATGGAGTACTAAGGTTCACGGTTCATTCAATTAGCAATGTGTTTACATATGTATTTCTCTCGGTTGTGGGAATAATCTCCTTCTTGGGCGCACAGTATATTGAAGACCGTATTGAAAGAGAAGAGGAAGAGGAAGAGGAAGAAGAGCAGGAAGAGGAAAAAAAGCCTGCGAAACCCAAAGGGAAGGTTGTTGAAGTTGTTAAAAGCGAGACTATAATCAAGGGAGCGGAGCCTGCGCAGGAGATAAAACAGACAAAACCCGTGGTAGAAGCTTCCATTGAAGTGGCGGAAGAAGTGGCGGATACAAAAACTAAAATCGAGACCGTTGACAATTTGAATTTAACCTCGCCAGATAAGCCGACGACGGCAAAAACCGTGCCCCTGAAATCCGACAAGGCAAAATCTATAGGAAAACTGGAAGAGGAAGATGAGAAATTCATTAATCTGGGAAAAAGTCTGCGGGAGATTTCGAAAAAAAGAAGGGGACAAGATCAATAGTTTGTGGAAGAAAAACATAACGGCAACGATGAAATAAATCAACCTGAGCTTTTCTCAATCGGCATTGAAGAGGAATTTCAGGTGGTAAATCCTGATACCCGGGAGCTATGTTCCCGGGTTGATAATATTATGGGCAGAGGAATCCTGGCAATGGGATCATCTCTAAAACCGGAGTTTCATTCTTCCATGCTGGAGACAGTCAGCGGTATATGTGGGGATATGGGTGAGGCAAGGAATAAAATTTCCCATAACAGAAAGTTACTTTCGGATTTCATTAAAGAAAGCGGTATGAACCTGGCTTCCGCCGGGACGCACCCTTTTTCATGCTGGGAAGATCAGCATATTTACCCTGCGATACATTTTCAAAAGATAGAGAATGAGTTCAGGGAGATTGCCCTTTCCGCCCTCACATTCGCACTCCATATTCATATCGGAATAACCGAAAAGGAAACCGCGCTGCATGTGATAAACGGCATGAGACCCTATCTGCCGGTTATCCTCGCCCTCTCGGCAAATTCGCCTTTCCACAGAGGCCGGGATACCGGGTTTATGTCATTCAGAAGCGTGGTCTATCCCAGGTTTCCCCGGTCGGGTATCCCACGGCATTTCACTTCATACAGGCAATATAAAGAATATATTGATACGCTGAAAAAAACAGGCTGTATCAAATCGCCAGGGGAAGTATGGTGGGATGCAAGGATTCACCCGTTCTACGAGACAATCGAAATAAGGCTTTGCGACGCACAGACAGAGATAAACGAAACACTTGCAATTGCCGCCCTGGTGCAGGCACTCTCGTACAGGATCTATCTTGATTACATGTCGGGCAAGAAATTTCCACATATTGACAGATCTCTTATCGAGGAGAACCGTTGGCGTGCCGGCAGACGGGGCTTGGATTGCAACATCGTTGATTTCCAGAAGAAAGAAGAGATTCCGTGCAGGGAAGTAATTCGGGGAATTCTCGATTATGTTTCAGGCGTGGTGGATAAATTAAAATGCAAAGAGGATCTTGAATATGTCCGGGAGATGCTAAACAAGGGAACCGGAGCAAACCGGCAATTGGAAGCCTATAAAAAGTCCGGCGATATAGGGGATGTAGTAGATCTGCTGATGGTGTGAGGAGAACAGAAGCCGGATTTGTTTTCTCACCACGAAGCCACGAAGAACACGGAGGACGGATAATGCAACCCAAATCTGTAGGAGGGACGTCCTCGTCCCGATAAACGGAGAACGGATGCCAGAGGCCGGAGGACGGGATCCCCTTTCCCACTTCCCGCTTCCCCTTTCCCACCTCCCACTTCCCATGTCCCTTTTCCCTTTTCCCTTTTCCCACTTCCCACCTCCCACCTCTCACTATGGGAAATATGGCGATTTTTTCTTTACCTATCCTCTGTGATCTCTGTGTCCTCTGTGGTAAAAACCTAACCCTCTGCGCACCCGTAGTAAAATGTTGCAAAAAAAGATCGGAAATAAAAAGGGGAAGCTGAAAACCGTCAATAACAATATATAAACATGAACAAATACCATAAAATTATTTTGATAATATATCTCCTGGCATTTTGCATTCTAATCGCCCTGACGACATACGGGCTGTTTCAGGGTTTTGATGTCTGGTTTCATATGAAAAACGGCGAATTTATCGTGAAAAACCGTTACATACCTCACAAGGATCCCTTCCTATATACAACAAAAATGCTACCCTCATACTACTTCACAAACTACGAATGGCTTTTCGGAATTATCGTTTATGAAATTTTCACAAACTTCGACTACGCGGGGATTAACGCTTTTCGAACCATTATCATTTTCTCCATATTTGCTTTTGTTTTATTAACCTGCATCAGGAGAGAGCCGCGTTTTTTAAAGTCCTCCACTCTTCCTTTTGTCGCCATAGCTTTTACATTCATTGCATTCCTTACCGCATTTCCAAGATTTGAGCCGAGGCCGCAGATCATATCGGGATTATGCCTTGCACTCTTTTCTTTCCTCTTGATTCAAAAGCTCAATTGGAAATATTACATAGGCTTTTTCTTCATTTCACTTTTCTGGTCAAACTGCCATGTCGAGATACTGCTGGGGATAGCCCTTGTTTTTATATCAATGATACAAAAAACAATAGAGTATCTTGTGTCCGGGAATGATGAGGAAAAGACCGTTTTGAAAAAATCCGCTCTTCAAAGATTATATATCCTTCTCATAACAACCGCCGCACTGTTGATATCACCGCCCGCAAGGGGAATGCTGTCGCAGGCGGCAAATTACTATTCCCGCAAAATCCACGCATTCAGGATTATCGAGCTTATGCCCATTGACATAAAGAAGCATCTGCTACATGGTCCTTTTGGAATTCTTCTTGTATCGGGAATTTTGTTCTTTATTATCGCTTCTGTTATCGACAGGAAAAGACTCCCGGATCTTCTTCTTTTCATTCCATTTGCCGCAACGCCGTTTATTAGCAGGCGGTTTCTCCTTCCCTCGGCGGTTATACTTGCGCCGGTAATCGTTACAAACATCGAATGCGTCCTTTCTTATATGAGAGAGAAAAAAATGAGAATATTTCCGCCGGTAAAATATGCCTCCATTGCATTGTTCCCCATTTTGTTAATTTTTATGTCCAAACCATATTTGGGATTACAGAGGACTCCGCCGTCGATTCCATCAAAGGCAAAACAGGGAATAACACTCTATAACCCCGACAGCCTTCTTCCTGACGCCGCACTAAGGTTCCTGAACAGGGAGAGAGTTGAAGGGCATATATTCTGCCCATACCAGTGGGGGAATTTTATTGTATTTTATGAGAATCCGTATGAATATGCATCAAAAGAAATTGAGAACCCTCAGGACAAAGTCGATAAGGGGAAAACAGGAGGGCGAATTATAAGAAAACCGTTTATTGACGGCATGTTGCAGACATATCACAGGAGAATCCTTGACGACTATATGGCAATTATGACAGATGACACAAGAAGGGATAAGTTGATTGAAAAATATGATGTTGATGTATTTCTACTTTCATATCCGCCGGATCCCAACGACCCGTTTTTTTCGTTGGGAAACTATCTGTACTCGTCAGATAAATGGAAGCTTGTCTATTGGGATGATTTGTCGATTGTATTCATAAAAGAAGACAAGCTAAAGGAATACCCCGGGATAGCTTCGTTTGACAACATTAATCCAGCTCTTTTCAATGCACAGGGGAATGCAGTTTTCTCGTTACCCTCTCCCGGCAAGACTTTAGCGGAATTGCAAAAAAGCCTGGAGAGGAAACCCGGCGGATATGTCGTGAAAACATATCAATGGATGGGGATTCTGCAGTATATAACGGGAGATGTAAAGTCAGCGATTGCGACAATGGAAAAGGGGCTGATGATAAAGCCTGACTCGTCGGTAATCCTTTTCAATCTTGCGATTATATATTTAAGGATGGGCGAAAAAGAAAAAAGTAGAGCTTACCTGGAAAAGTCATTGAAATCCGATCCATATTTCATACCCGCATTGGAATTAAAAAAAAGCCTGGACAAGTAGCTTCCCACCGCAAAGACCACAAAGACCACAAAGTGATTCGGGAAAAGAAGACGCAGCCCAAATCTGTAGGAGCATACTATAATAAGGTAAGGAAAAAAGGAGGAAAAAAACAGACATGGTCGCACTCCAGAAAGTGAACAAAAATCTAAAAAGAAATGGAGTGTTAA